>NZ_BAFB01000105.1 GCF_000248075.1 Gordonia otitidis NBRC 100426
TACAGATGCTCGCTCGGTCCGGGCACGTTGCTGATGATCAGGTTGAACTGTGGGGGCGTGTAGCGGACGAACCCGGGAACGGTCGCCAGCGCGAGCGGCGCGATGGCCGCGGCGCCGTACGCCAGCGACTGCAGTGGCGACAGGCCACGGATGACGCGTTTGGATTCGCGCGTCGACTTCACCAGTGTCGCCAGCCGACGCTCCGGATCCGGTTGGTTTGTCGCGAGATTCGCGAGAATCATCGTGATCTGGTTGCCGTAGTTGGAGTTGTCGGAGTGCAGTGACACCGGAAGGGCCGCGACGAGTGGGGCGTCGGGGAGTTCGTCACGATCGATGAGGTACGACCGCAGGGCGCCCGAGCACATCGCGACGATGACGTCGTTGAGAGTGATGCCGAGTCCGCCTGAGACCTCCCGCAGTCTGCTGGTCTCCCATTGCTGCGCTGCGAAACGTCGTGCCGCGCCGACCGGGACGTCGAGAATCGTCTTGGGTGCTGGTTGGAAGGGAACGGCGATGTCGGGGTCGGTCAGCGCTGTCCACGCGATGCGCGCGGCTGCCGGGCCCACGCCCATCACCTGACGCGTCACGTCGAAGGCGCCGCCGAGCGCGCCCGTCAACGTGGAGACGCCCGGGATGGAGAAGCCACCGCCGGATGCGGCGTCGGAACTCTCGGTGCGTGTCCGCGAGGATCGGAACAAGTGGGGATCCCACGGTGCCGTACCCGTGCGGTCGTCCGGGTCGGCCGTCAGGGTGCGTTCGAGCAGACGCAGTGCGGACACGCCGTCGACGAGCGAGTGGTGGATCTTGGTGTAGAGCGCCACCCGGCCGTCGGCGAGACCCTCGACGATGTGCGCCTCCCACATGGGCCGGTTGCGGTCGAGTAGTGCCGAATGCTGCAACGACACATAACGCAGGAGTTCACGAACGCGACCCGGGCGGGGAAGCACGGTGCGTCGAACGTGGTAGTCGAAGTCGATCTCGTCGTCGTGGGTCCAGGCGACCAGCCCGAACAGCGATGCAGGCGACGCGGGGCGTTGGCGGAATCGCGGGTGCACGTCGGTGGCACTGGTGAATCGGTCGACCATCTCCTCGGCGAGTTCACTCGCCGAGGTCCCCTCTGGTGGCACGAACAACTGCAGTCCGCCGACATGCATCGGTTGTTCTCGCGTCTCGGCGAACAGGAACATCGATTCGGTGACGGGCATATATGGCATGAGGCCCCCTGTTGCTGTTCGGTGATGACGGTCACACTACGCGTCGGACCGCTCGGGATCACACCAGTATCCACCGCGCCCCGTGGACCACACACGGGTTAGACGCATCGACGGTCACTACGGTGTGACCGGTGAGGACGAGGACGATTGTCGGGAGGTCCGTGCTGGTGCTGCTCGTGCTCGGCGAGCTCGTGGCGACCATCGCCGCTACCTGGGTGTATGCGGCGTCGCACGGCAGGATCGTCGACGCGCGGAGCATTCCTGGACACTCGACGCTTCTCGTCCTCGGTTCACTGGTGTCCGACGGTGAGCCGGGCTCTTATGTGCGTGGCCGCCTCGACACGGCACTCGAGGCATATCGAACCGGCAAGGTCACGCGCATTGTGGTGTCGGGTAACGGCGACGCGGATGCCGGAGACGAGCCGACCGTCATGCGCACCTATCTGCAGGCGCGCGGTGTGCCGTCGACGGTGATCGTCGACGACCCCGCCGGCTACGACACCGAGCGCAGTTGTCGGCGGCTTCCCGGGGTGATCGGGTCGGGGACGTCCGAACCGCCGTCGACGCCGGTGGTCATCGTCACCCAGGATTTCCATCTCGGTCGCGCGATCGCGTTGTGCAGAGCTCGGGGTGTCGACGCGGTGGGCGTCGAGGCGGCATGCGACTGTTCGTTCGTGACAGTGGTGCGCAATCACCTGCGCGAGGCGCTGCTCGCGCGACCGCGGGCGTTGGTGTCGCTCGTGACCGGGATCTGATCGGAAGCAGCATCGTCGGAATCTGCGCGGTCAGCCGCACGGCTGCGCCTCCGGCCGGCGGGGATCAAGGCGGCGGGTACGCGGACGGTGGGAAGCGGAATCCGCGGCCTGCCCGTCAGGTACAGAGAGCCGGGAAGTCGGCGCAGGATCTCGACCAGCAGCAGCGAACCGGCCAACGTCGCCACGTAGACGAACAACGTCGCCCATGGCTGTCCGATAGCATCCCGCACCCACGACGTTCCGTTGCGTTGCGGATACATGATCAGTGTCAGTACCAGCACATGGACCAGGAACACCGGGAACGAGCGGTTGGACGCGTACTTCACCGCCCGCGCGAATCGGGGCGTGTACTCGCGACGGTTCTCGGCCCAATGCAGAGCTGCCGCGTACAGACAGGTCATCGCGACGATCAGGAACGGAACCAGTGCAGGGTAGAAGGCGGAATTGTTGTCATGCACGGGCTTTCCCGCGAACCACACGCCACCGATGTACGAGCCGACCGCGATGGCGGCGGTGACCAGCAACGCCGTGAACAACCACCAGCCCTTGCCCGACAGCCATTCCCCGATGCGCTTGCGGTGCACCGCGGCGACCGCGCCGTAGAGGATGAAGAACTGGTAGGGGACGAACGTGGCGTAGTTGTGCCACCAGTGCGCCGCGACCGACGCGGGCGGATTCCAGTGCGTGATGGTCGAGACGATCGCGAACTGTGCTGCGAGGCTCGCGCCGAGCAGCAGGCCGTGATGCCCCGAGGTGGCACGGACCAACCACACCACGAGCGGGAAGATCAGATAGACCTGCAGCATGACGAACAGGAAATACATCTGGAAGCCGGACAGGCCCCAACTGAGCTGGTAGAAGAAGTTGCCCAGGCTCGTCGGGATCTCGGTGAGCTTGTCCGCGAGCCACATGTTGACCACCCAGTAGATCGCGGACCAGATCACGTACGGGTAGATCACCAGCTTGATACGGCGCTGCCAGAAGGAGAGCGCACTGAAGTCGGGCTTGTCGAAGTTCTGGTACATCAACACGAACCCGGTCAGCGCGAAGAAGGTGTTGCGCGTGAAGTGCAGCAGTAGCGATGTGGTGTTCACCGGCATGCTGGTGTACTCGTCGGTCGTCTGCGTGAGGCAGTGCACGAAAATGACGAGCGAGAACGTCACCGTGCGGATCAGGTCGACATGATGCAGGTAGGGGCGACGGGCGGGACGCGGCGTCGATGCGGCGGCATCGGCCGTCGACTCGTTCGCACGCGAAACCAACGTCGTCATACTCGACAATCGCCCCTGACCGCTGTTGTGGACTGATAGCTGTTGTTGCGGAGCGGGTCGACGGCCGGTGTTGTGTGCTCTGAGCGGCTGTGCCCGAACTCACCGGCGGAGCGGCAGCATCTCGATATCGCGTGCCGTGATCCGTCCGTTATCGGTGATGAGCTTATCAGCGAAGTCTGGACGTGCCCTGAGACGACGCTGTCAGGGGGTCTCACCGCTTGTCAGGAAGCATGCGTGCTCGGTCGGCTCACCACCACTGCAGGGCCCGGTGTAGGTCGGCGTCGACCGCGGGGATGAAACTGCGGACGAACGTCGCCGACAGGTGGTGGTAGTCGTGCCACACCAGGACGTTTCCGACGACCGCGGGGCAGTAGGTCGGGCTGCACATGGCATCGGTGTAGTCCAGGAACGACATGTTGGGATACTGCGCTGCGATCGCCTGGGCCGGATCGGTCTGCGCCATGGCCACGTCGCGCTCGACCCCGCACACCTGCGGCTTCTTACCCTGCGCCAGGCACTCGGGTGGCTTGAGCTTTCCGTGTGCCCAGGGGTTGTCACGCACGGCGACGACCCGCTGCCCGCGCTCGCGGAACTGCGTGAAGATGTCGGTGTAGTCGGTCGGGACCGTGTCGCCGGGACCGTTCTCCACCGGTCGGGTGCTGTTGGTGAACACGACGTCGGGCTTGTCGACGGCGAGGCGGTCCATCACGCGTCGCGACCAGTCGTTGCACTGGTAGTACTTCTGGCCGAACCAGGTGAACACGTGCGAGGTGGTCAGCGCGCAACCGACCTTGAGGTAGGTGGTCACCCGGAATCCGCGCTGCTTGCCGACGGCGTCGAGTGCGGTGATCCACTGCTCGGCATGCGATCCGCCGACCAGTGCGACCGTGCGTGTTGCCGAGGCGTCGCCGTAGACGCCGACCTTGATCGACGGGTCCTTCCAGCCGCTGATCATCGAGTCGTAGGAGGTGATCGGCCAGTCCTTGTCGACGACCTCCGGACTCGGCTGCGGATCGACGTGGGGCGTCGGTGCTCCGTCGAGGTAGGCGCGCGCACCCGGGTACAGCCTGGGGTCGAGGTTGTCGGTGTTGACCGTGGCGTTGGCGGCGTTGCGCTGCCAGACGACGGCGGTGGTGCCCGCGATGATCGTCGCGATCACGATCACCGTCGTGAGTGTGACGCGGTAGGCGCGACCGAATCCCGCAGCCCGCCCGGACCGCAGGGGAGCTTCTATGTATCGGGTCGTCAGCCACGCGAGCAGCAACGACACCGCCAGGATCGCAGTGCCCTCGAACCAGCTCACGTCGTCCTGGTAGCGCCACGCGAGGTAGAAGATGAGCAGCGGCCAATGCCACAGGTAGAGCGCGTAGGCCACCGAACCGAGCCACACCAGCCTCGGGTGCGCGAGCCCGCGGCTGACGACACCCTCGTCGTTCGACGTCGCCTCCCGGGCGGCGGGTGAACCGGTCCAGATCAGTGCGAGCGTCGCGCCGACGGGTACCCACGCCCAGACGCCCGGGTACTCCGACACTCCGCTGATCCACCAGCCGCAGGTCACGATGAGGGCGAGTGCCGCCACGCCGACGACGTCGCGAAGCCAGCCGGGCATCGACAGTCGCGGGCGCCCGGGGGCGCGGCGCGTCAGTCGCTGCGGGATCACGACCGCCAGCAGCCCGCCCGCCAGCGGCTCCCACAGGCGCGCGACCGTGTCGTAGTAGTTGAAGGGTTGATTGACGTCGTGGCGGTACACGGCCCAGACGAACGACACGACGGCGACCGCGAGCAGCGCGAGTCCGACGATGCCGCGGATGACCCTGGCCTCACCGAACACCGCGAAGCGCCGGGCGAGCAACTTCAGGACGCCCCCGAGCGCGAGCATGCAGACGAGCGTGAGAACGAAGAACTGTCCCTGCATCGACATCGACCACAGGTGCTGCAGCGGACTGTTCGCCGAATCGGCTGCCGCATAGTCCTGCGAGTCGAACGCGAGATGCCAGTTCTGGTAATACAGTGCACTCGCCTGTATCTCCGAACCCAAAGGGCCCCAACGGGTTCTGGGCATGATCAGCGCGATCAGCGCGGTGACGACGACCAGCACGACGAGCAGTGCGGGCAGCAGACGGCGTGCCAGCCGCCAGAACCGCGGCCACGGGTCGACCGCACGGCGCCACGGCACCGACGACGAATTCGTTGCGATGACGTGCTTGAGCAACGACGCGATGAAGAAGTAGCCCGACAGCGTGAGGAACACGTCGACGCCGCCGGACACCCGGCCGAACCACACATGGAAGATCGCGACGAGCGCGATCGCAATGCCACGCAGACCGTCGAGGTCGAGCCGATACCCCGAGGTGTTGCCGGTCGCGGCGTCCTCGTTCGGGGTGCCGGGAGCGATCCCGGTGTCGGACAGCGTGGAACTCACAGGCAGCGATGGTACTGCGACAAACCGCCCACCCCGTGGACCCCTCCGGCGCGGGAGGTTTGCGCCTTCGTGCTTCTAAATCTTCTTTCACCACACCGCATCGCGCACGCTGTGCTCACCCGACTTACCGCCCTCACGACAAGGAGCACACATGGCAGAAGAGAACCGCGGACCCCACGACCGGCCGTCCGTCGTGGTCGTCGGCGCCGGCGTAACCGGGACGAGTGCGGCACTCGGCTTCCTCGACGCCGGGTTCGACGTCACGCTCTACAGCGACCGCGACCGGGAATCGTTGCGCGACAAGGTCCCACCGACGGGCGTCGGGGTCTTGTTCGGCAGTTCGCGAGACTGGGACGCGCAGATCATCGACGACCTCTACGAGGTGGGTAACACCACCGGCATCAGCGTCCGACTGTCGTCGGGCGAGGGCGCCGAGCGTGTCGACGTCCTCGAGTTCAACCCCGACTACGGTTATGTCGCACAGGCGGTCGACCTGCGACTGCGCGCCGACGACAGGCTGGGTCGGTTCCTCGAACGCGGCGGACGCTTCGAGGTCGAAGCCGTCGGCCCCGACCGCCTCGACGAGATCGCGGCGGCGAGCGACCTCACCCTGGTGGCCACGGGCAAGGGCGGGCTGGCGTCGTTCTTCCCGATCGATGACGAGCGCACCCGCTACCGCGAGCCGCAGCGTCGACTCCTACAGGTCACGCTGACCGGACTCGACCACGGACCTGACACCTTCGCCTATCGCGCGGCCGACGGCGGACGCCAGTCGCTGTTCAACCTCGACAGCGACAACGGCGAGATCTTCGTCGGTCCCTTCCTGCACAAGGACGCAGGTGCGACATGGTCGTTCATCGTCTTCGCCAAGCCCGACGGCGCGTGGGCACCCCTGATCGACACCGTCACCGACTCCGTGTCGGCGCGGCAGGCGATCATCGACATCTTCGACGAATGGTTCCCCGCCGACGCGCCTGCGATTCACGAACTGCAGGTCATCGACGCCGATCCGTACTCGTGGTTGACGGGCGGTGTCACCCCGACCGTCCGCAAGCCCGTCGGGACGACACGCAGCGGGCACGTCGTCGCGGCGGTCGGCGACACCGCGATCGCCGTCGACCCCGTCGCAGGCCAGGGCGCACAGAACTCACTGATCCAGGTCGCCGAGTTGGTGCGGGCCGCCAAGGCGCGGATCGACGACGATCCGTCGGCCGAGTTCACGGCGCAATGGTTGACCGATGAGTTCGAGAAGCATTGGGAGAGGAGAGGACACGCGTCGGTGGAGGTGACCCGGCTCTATCTCGGCGATCCCGACTACGCGACCCATCTCGAGTTGGCGTTCCCGGCCGCGGCCGTCAACACCGACGTCGCGTCGGCGCTCTTCGGGCTGCTCTCCGATCCCAACCCGCTCCTGACCCTCGGCGACCGTGACGACGTCCTCGGTTTCATCACCGCGGTGTCCGGTGAATCGGCCGATGACGTGCTGGGGAGGTTCGAGCCCGTCGGAAGCTTCGGCTCCAGGGCGGTACCCGCCTGAGCGCTGACGATGTTTGATCTTCCCGGCCGCGGGGTATGCCTGGTAAGGAGGGCAGAACGCCGCTGTCCAGTGCCAGGAGGACGACGTGACCGATACCGCGCAGCATGTCCGAGGTTTCGATGCCCCAGTCCGTGGGTTCGATGCCCGGAGTAGGACCTCCACGCGGGCGCGACTGCCGCGCCCGCGTGGCCCGCTGTCGGAACAACTCATCAGCGCACTCGCCGAGGGCACCGAGATGCCGGCGTCCGTGCAGGAGATCACGGATCCCGATCCGTACGGTGACGACCTGCAGTTGGCGCTCTACGTCGCGTACGAGCTGCACTACTCGGGTTTCGACGGCGTCGACGACGACCGGGAATGGGACGTGTCGGTGTTGGCGTTCCGCCGCCGGCTCGAGCAGTTGTTCCTCGGTGCCGTCCGGCGAGACGTCGGCGAACTCGGTGGTCTGACCGCGAATGACGAGATGGACGCGCTCAGCGTCACTCCGCCCGAGGGCGACGGCGTCTCCTACCTACTCCGCGATGAGCCCGAGTGGGACAAGTTCCTGGATCTCTTCGCGATGCGCTCGATCTACCACCTGAAAGAGGCCGACCCCCACGCGTGGGCCATACCGCGGCTGCGCGGTACGGCGAAGGCAGCCTTCGTCGCCGTGGAGTTCGACGAGTTCGGTGGGGGTCGCGGCGAGGCTGTGCACCAAGAATTGTTCGCTGACCTGATGGGCGCCGCCGGACTGTGCACCGATCATCTGCACTACCTGGATCGAGCGCCGGGCTGGGCCATCGCACCGGTCAATCTCATGTCGATGTTCGGGCTGCACCGTGCGCTGAGAGCCGCCGCCGTCGGGCACCTGGCGGCAACCGAGATCACGTCGTCACCGGGTTCGGCGCGACTACTCGCGGGGCTGAGGAGCCTCGACGCACCCGCAGAGTGCCAATACTTCTACTCAGAACATGTGGAGGCCGACGCCGTGCACGAGCAGGTCCTGCGCACGGACGTCGTCGGCGATCTCGTCGCAGCGGAGCCAGAACTCGAACGGGATGTGGTTCTCGGTATCCGTGGGTTCCTGCTGGTCGAAGATGCCTTCGACGCCGGGCTGAAGCAGCTCTGGGCCGATGGCGGCAACCTACGCTGAACCGCGGCGCTCGGCTTCGGCTATGTCGAGGGCGACGCTCGACGTCGCCGATGACTGGTGTCGCACAGGGGGTAGGTCCGGCTCCGGCCACAGGCGCACACCGCGACGAGGAACCGGTCTGACTGCACGTGGGTGCCGTCCGGGAGCTCGATGTCGACGGGCCCGGGGATCATCACGGGGCCGCCGCGACTCACCCGCACGGGCACGGCGTCACGTCGCGCATTCATCGACCGCTCACTCATCGCCGCGCACCGTCGGTCGACTCCGCGCGGTGTGCGGCGATGACAGCGAGCTTCTCCGTTCGACGTCCCGGTTCGAGCAGGGCGCGCGCCTCGAGCCACGCGCTCTGCCGTCGCAGCACGGGTCCGAACGGAATGGACTTGGTCGCGACGATCTCGACGTTCAACCCGCTGAAACGCAGCGACTCCACCGTGGTGTCGATGTTCGCGAACTCCGACTGGACCACCAACAACGTTCCGCCGGGAGCCAGTAGGTGAGGGGTGATCGCGCACAGCGTGTTCAACACCCTGCGGCCGTCGGTTCCCGCCTCCCACGAATGTCGGGGCGCCATCTCTGGGTCCAGGACGTCGGCGCTGGCGAGCGGTAGAGCGGGCACATACGGGGGATTGCACGTGACGAGGTCGAAACGGCCGCGTCCGACCAGCGTCGAGACATCGCCGTGTTCCACCGTCACCGCACACGGGGCCTTGTCACAGCGTTCGCGCGCAGCCTCGACGGCGGTCGGACAACTGTCGATCGCGAGGACCGACTGTGCGCCGAGTGCCGCGCACTCATAAGCGATCACCCCGCTACCGGTACACAGATCCGCCACGCGCGCACCGGACGCGAAACCGCCGAGACACAACTGCTCGATCAGCAGCCATGTGTCTTCTTGTGGCCGATACACATCGGTGAGATCGCGGTTGTCCGTCAGCCGATCTGTGAGGGAGGCATCGACCGTCGGGGTCGGAATCGCCGTGATGGGTGTGGAAATCGCCGGGGTACCGGGCTTCATACGTCTCTACCTTTTCTGCAGGATCGAGTGACAATGATCGGAATACCCGAGCGGCGGGAAACCAAACATCGTGACCGGTGTTTGATGTGCGGTGAGGGTGGGTACGCCGCTCTGTGACGGTGGCGCCACCGCGCCGGTCGGCAGGAGGCGAACCGAGACAGGGCGCGCCGGGACGGCACCGGGCGGCAGGACAACGAGACGAGAGGACGACCGTGGGGGATCACGGAATCGCCGACGAACGAGCGACGATCGACGACAGCGTCGGCGCGCTCGACGGCAGGATCACGGTGTCGGTACCTGCGATACCGGACAGTCTGCCGATCATCCGCTCCGTGGTCGAGCACGCGCTGTTCGCCGCGGACTGGGTGTTCGACGACGTCGTCGACGTGAAGCTCGCCGTCGACGAGGTCTGCTCGCAGCTCATGGCAGGCGCGTCCGATCGGGCACCGCGCCTCGACGTCGCCCTGTGCGTCGACGAAGCGGATTTCGTGTGCGACTTCGAAGCCACGGTCGACCCGCGATTCGACGTCGACACAACTGGATTCGGGTGGCGGGTACTCGAGACACTCACCGACGCGCGGTCGGTGAGTGTATCCGACGACAATGCCTCCGTCGCCTCCGACGACAATGCCTCCGTCGCCTCCGACGACAATGCCTCCGCCTCCTCCGACGGCGCTGCTCGACAGCTGCTGGTCGGTGGTCGGCATGCCAGACCCGACGGACGGGCCGGGCGGAGTATGCGGGTGCGAATCGCCAAGCGCGGCACTGTCGAATGACCGTGGTCTGATGTGCGCCCTACCTGACAGCGGCGTCGACGTCGAGCGCTTCGAGGAGTGCCGCGCACGACAACTGATCGGTGGGGATCGCAGAAGCGCATAGCGCGACGGCGCGGGATACGCACCTGTTCACGGCGCACGTGACGACGATTCCCGCGCGTTTCGCGTCCTCGCAGAAGCGGGCGAGTAGTGCAACACCAGAGACGTTCACGAAGTCCACGGTGGTCATGTCGATGATCGCCGACCCCGGGACCTGCGCGAGAACGGCATCGAGTGCGGCGGCGGCATCGGCAATGTTCCGGGCATCGATGGAACCGGAAAACTGTTGCAGGGCAACAGTTGCAGGACATCTCGGAATGATCTCGGGCGTCGGCGTCACTGTGACCACGCGCGATCGGGTCGGCGGTGGGGAGAGCTGGATGTCGTGCGAGCTCATACGCGCGTGTCCGTCCATTCGGTTGCATGGGGTGCGGGTGCATACCCGCTCTGCAGCTGTTGGCTGAACCGCTTCCTTCGACGGTACGGTGCAGAGTGCAGCTCTTCAAGGAAAGTGCGAAAAACGGGCACACCAGAATCCGGCGATCGAGACGGACAATCGAGAAGAGATTTCGTTGACTCCTGCTCCGACCGTCGAGTCGGGTGATCACCCGGACGACTACTCCGATGTCGTCGACATGCTCGGTGAGATGCGGGCGCACCGTGACCCGGTCCGGCGCGCGGTCATCCGCGACGAGGTCGTCTCGCGGTGTCTGCCTCTCGCCGAGAACATCGCTCGCCGATTCGCCGATCGTGGAGAGAACTTCGACGACCTACTGCAGGTTGCGAGGCTGGGACTCCTCAACGCCGTCGACCGTTTCGATCCCGCGCTGGGGACAAGTTTTCTGGCTTTCGCGGTGCCCACGATGATGGGAGAGGTGAAACGGCACTTCCGTGACGTGATGTGGTCGATGAGAGTGCCGCGGCGGGCCAAGGATGCCTCACTCGACATCACGAGAGCCGCCGACGATCTGGTGCAGCGGCTCGGTCGCTCACCTCGTCCGAGTGAACTGGCCGAGTTCCTCGACTTGCCCGTATCCGACGTCGTCGATGGGTTGTTGGCGCGGTCGACCTACACCTCGGTGTCCATCGACGCGGAATCCGGACAGACGTCGTCGCTCGCCGATCGACTCGGCCACGACGATCCCGAACTGACGCGCGTCGACGAGTCCGTGACCCTTCGGCCGGCGCTGGAGCGCCTGTCGGAGCGGGAGCGCCGCATCCTGTCGTTGCGATTCTTCAGGTCGATGTCGCAGAGCGAGATCGCCGCGGAGATCGGAATCTCCCAGATGCATGTCTCCCGGCTGCTGGCGAAGGCTCTCGAGGCGCTGCGCGCATCACTCTCCGAGACCGACAACTGACGGACGCTGCGATGGTGCAGAGAACGGCGGGGAGCCGCGAGGTCGGCTGTCACCTCACGGCTTCAGCACGATCTTGACCGCGCCCTGAGCCTTGCGTTGGAAGATGTCGTAGGCATGTGCGGCGTCGTCGAGAGGAAGCTCATGTGTCGCAAAGGAATCGACACCGAGGGGGTCGTCGTCGCCGAGGAGGGGCATGATGTCGCCCACCCACTTCTTCACGTTCGCCTGGCCCATCCGCAGCTGGATCTGCTTGTCGAACATCGTCAGCATGGGTAGCGGGTCGGCGCTACCGCCGTACACGCCGATCAGTGACAGCGTTCCGCCGCGGCGAACGATGTCGATTCCCGAGTACAGGGCAGCGAGCCGGTCGACTCCCGCGTGCTCCATGACGGGCTTGGCGGCGGCGTCGGGGAGCAACCCCACAGCTCGCTGAAGGAATCGGGCCGCGGGTGAGCCGTGCGCCTCCATACCGACCGCGTCGATGACCGCGTCGGTCCCTCTGCCGTCGGTACGGTCGCGGATCTCGTCGCCGATATCGTCGACCGCCCGCAGATCGATGGTCTCGATGCCACGCTGCTCGAGCCTGGCGAGCCGCTCGGGCACGAGGTCGACGCCGATGACGCGCGCTCCGCGGTGGGCAGCGATGCGCGCCGCCATGTCACCGATCGGGCCGAGGCCGAGGACGGTCACCGACCCGCCGGACGGGATGTCCGCGTACTCCACTGCCTGCCAGGCCGTCGGAAGTACGTCCGAGAGGTAGACGTAGCGCGAATCTGGGGCGTCGTCGGGCACCTTGATGTGTGTGAACTGGGCCTGGGGTACCCGGAGGTACTCGGCTTGCCCGCCGGGCACCGAGCCGTAGAGCTCCGAATACCCGAAGAGTGCTGCTCCCATGTACTGTGCGCGTACCTGCGTGGTCTCGCACTGTGTGTACAGCTCGTCCGAGCACATGTGGCAGGTTCCGCACGAAATCTGGAACGGGATGACCACGCGGTCTCCGACGGCGAGGTCACCCGCGGCGGTGCCCACTTCTTCGACGATCCCCATCGGCTCGTGGCCGAGGATGTCGCCGGGATTCATGAATGCCCCGAGCACTTCATAGAGGTGCAGGTCCGAACCGCAGATGTTGGTCGACGTCACCCTGATGATCGCATCGGTCGGTTCTTCGATGACGGGGTCGGGCACGTTTTCGACACGCACGTCTCGTCGGCCCTGCCAGGTCGCTGCTCGCATCAGTTCTCCGTTTCGGTGTCGGGTCCTTCCCCGCAGCATGCCCACACCGAACGGCTTCGAAACATGGTCGATCCGAGCTCAGTTGGTATCGGCCACCTCGTCGAGCGGTAGGTGTGAACTGAGTAGGAGCTGATCGAATTGTTGTCGGGTCGGACCGGACATCGTCACTCCGCTACTCGCGGTGACGATGTTCGAGCAGATCACGTGAAGTTTGGTGTTCGACGTCTGCGACCTCCACCGGAGAACCTCGAACGCGCGGTCGTCGCTCACGCTGTAGACGAGCATGATCATCCCCTTGGCCTGCTCGATCACGGACTGCGTCTTCCGGAACTGGTCGATGTGGCGGTCTACCTCGCGTAGGGCTTCGGTGTGCATCTCGGTCATGTCGAGGTAGAACCCCTCGGTGCCGATGGCAAGCCCGTCGCTGTCGAGCATGGGCTGGGCCACGACAGTGACATGTCGCGTTCGTCCCGCCTTGTCGACGATCCGATGCCTGCTCGAGAACGGTGTGCGGTGGATGAGCATGTCGTGCACCATCGTCTCGAACGCGTCGCGATCGTCGGGGTGCTTGTGCGTGGCGAGCAGTGCGGTGGTCGGGGTGACCTCACCGGGCCGGTAGCCGTGCAACCGTGCGACCTCGTCCGACCACTCCCATGTCTCGCTCTCGAAGAAGAAGCGGAAACTACCCACGTGCTGGGCGTCGTCGGCCCCTGCATTCTGACGGGATTCGTCAAGCACTTTGACCCCTACATACGTCGAAGAACACTGCATGCCACGGGCTCGGGCAGAAGAACATTTTACTCGATGACGTCGGTATCGATGCGGTGGCCGACACCGGTCCGCGAGCGGCCGGGACGTGAGCGGGATCCGCTCGTCATGAGCCGTTCGCGTGGATGTCGTTGGTGATGCGTGTGATCAGCTCGAGTATCTGCGCGAACGCCTTCGACTTGGGATCGACGAGCGACGAGTGTGTCTGTCCGGGCATGATGATCGCCTGCGCCCGGCCGCCCGCTTTCGCGTCCGCCGCGACGTAATCCTGCGACAAGACATGCGGCACCACCCGATCCGAGGTGCCGGCGATAGCGATCACCGGCGTCTGCGGATCGAGGTTCTGTATCGGATCGACCGACGCGTAGCGATCGGGAACCTCGTCCGGGGTGCCGCCGAGTACACGCACGATCCGGGTGTCGCCCATCTCGACTGCGCGCCGCATGTCGAGCGGTCCCGCCAGCGAGACGACCGTCGTCGGGCGGAAGACGGGGGAGGCGCCGACCTCGTCGCTGCGGAGTTCGTGTCGGGTGCTGGCCCAGACCGCGAGCTGCGCGCCGGCGGAATGTCCGACGACGACGGCGTTGCGCAGTTCGAGCTGAGGATAGGCCTTCGCGAGGTCGGGGATCGCGTCCATCGCGGCAGCGACGTCGACAAACGTCGTCGGCCATCCGCCGCCGTTGCCGACGCGCCGGTACTCGACGTTGACCACGCCGAGGCCGCGCTCGGCCAGTCGTCGCGCAAAGGTGGCGAACGTCCCGGCGCCGATCTTCGCCTGCCAGGCACCGCCGTGGATGAGCACGACCAGCGGTACCTTTCCGAGCCGCGGCGGAAGGTAGAGGTCCATCCAGTTCTGTCGTGGATCGGCCCGCCCGGTCGGCACGGCATAGAAGTACCGGTGCAGCGTGATGCCCGACGCGGGCGACTGGTTGTCCATGTCCTTGGCAGCCGCACCCTTGGGTACCGCGGCCGACACCCGCGCCGTCGCGGGCACGGCCCCCGTGGCCGCACTCGCCGAGGTACTCGGAGTGCTGTGCGGCGCGGCGGGCGTTGCGCATGCACCCGTCACCGCGCACACGGCGGTGAGCACGGCGAGAGCGAGGACTCGGACCGGCAGGGTCCGAGCCCGGAAGCTGGCCACTATGGCAATGTCCTCGGCGTCGGGGTCGAGCTGCAGTGCAGCGGGTGCGAGAAATTCGCGTATCCATTGTGCCTGCACATAGACGCCCATTCCTGATCTGATCGTGTGAGATCGTACGAATATCCGACGAAGGGAGGAGCCGGGGATGGCGCAGCCAGGGTGGACATTGTCCGATGCGCCCGATCTGTCCGGACGCAGGGCAGTGGTCACCGGAGCCAACTCCGGGGTCGGGCTGGCGACCGCGACCCACTTCGCGTACCTCGGGGCCGATGTCGTGCTCGCGTGCCGCAACCTCGACGCGGCGCATACCGCGCGCGACAGGATTCTCGCCGATGTGCGCCCAGCGGGTTCGGTCGACATCGTGCAGGTGGACCTGAGCGACCCTGCTTCGGTCCGACGCGCGAGCGACGAGTTCCTCGAGCGCTATCGGGTGATCGACATCCTGGTCAACAACGCCGGCGTGATGAGGGGGACTCGGGAACTCACGTCCGGCGGCATCGAGATGGATTTCGCCACCAACTTCCTCGGGCACTTCGCACTCACAGGTCAGCTTCTCGATCTGTTGCGTGCCGGCGACAGCGCTCGCATCGTGTCGGTGTGTTCGAAACTGTCCAAGGTCGGCAGACTCGACCCCCACGATCTCGCCATGGACAGGGGCTACAGCCCTGCCGCGGCGTACTCGCGGTCCAAACTGGCGCAGGCCGTTTTCGCGGTTGCTTTGCAGCGCCGGCTCGCATTGCTCGGCGCAGGTGCCCCGTCCTCGGTGCTCGCGCATCCGGGCGCGACCCACAGTTCGGTGATGCGCGATCAGGGTGTGCTCAGTTGGCTGTTCACCGCGCCGAGCCTGCGACTGTTGCGAGGCACCTTCATCATGGACCCGGCGGAGGGTGCACTGTCGTCGGTCCGTGCGGCGACCGACCCGGGGTTGCTCGGCGGTCAATACATCGGCCCGGGTGGGTTTCTGGGATTGTCGGGCGCACCGGTTCTCGTCGCGCCGCCGGAGGAGACCGACGACCTCGGTCTCGCACGCGCGCTGTGGGAGGTCGCCGAGAAGACGACCGGCGTGGTGTTCGATCTGCCGGAGCACACGGGCTGAGCGACGTCGACGCGAGTCGTCCGGGGGCAACCGGCTGGTGAGGTCAAGTTTCTGCGCCGCGACGATCGGACGTCTAGTGTCGAAAGCACGGCGTTGAAACAGCCCGGCGCCATTTGACAGCCACTCGCCGATCACAGCCGTTGGAGGCGATATGTCCGACAAGAACGATTTCTATACGACGCGGGACTCCGGTGCACCTGCCGGAAGCGACGAGCATTCGCTCACCGTCGGTGCGGGTGGTCCCATCGTCCTGCACGATCACTACCTGATCGAGCAGATGGCGCAGTTCAACCGCGAACGAATTCCCGAGCGGCAGCCCCACGCCAAGGGAAGTGGTGCGTTCGGCACCTTCGAGACCACCGAAGACGTGTCCGCGTACACGTCGGCGGCGCTCTTCCAGCCCGGCGTGAAGACGGAGATGGTAGCGAGATTCTCGACGGTCGCCGGTGAGCGAGGAAGCCCCGACACGTGGCGCGATCCGCGTGGCTTCGCGCTGAAGTTCTATACGTCAGAAGGCATTTACGACATGGTCGGCAACAACACGCCGGTCTTCTTCGTGAAGGATCCGCTGAAGTTCCAGCACTTCATCCGGTCGCAGAAGCGTCGCGCCGACAACAACCTCCGCGATCACGACATGCAGTGGGACTTCTGGACGCTCTCTCCGGAGTCTGCCCATCAGGTCACCTGGCTCATGGGCGATCGCGGAATCCCGAAGACCTGGCGCCACATGAACGGCTACAGCTCACACACCTATCTGTGGGTCAACGCCGAGGGCGTGAAGCACTGGGTGAAGTACCACTTCATCTCCGATCAGGGCGTCGAGTTCTTCACGCAGGACGAGGCCGATCAGATGGCTTCTGCCGACACCGATTTCCACACTCGCGACCTCTTCGAGAACATCGCCGGTGGAGGCCGACCGAGCTGGACGCTCAAGGTGCAGTTGATGCCCTACGACGACGCCGTCTCGTATCGCTTCAATCCCTTCGACCTGACCAAGGTCTGGCCGCACAGCGACTATCCGCTGCACGACGTCGGCAAGATGACGCTGCACACCAACCCGACCGACAATCATGCTCAGATCGAGCAGGCGGCATTCGAGCCGAACAATGTCGTGCCCGGAATCGGATTCAGTCCCGACCGCATGTTGCTCGGTCGCGTGTTCGCCTACGCGGACGCCCATCGCGCCCGACTCGGTGCGAACTACAAGCAGATTCCGGTCAACGCACCGCGTAACGACGTGCACAGCTACTCCAAAGACGGTGCGATGCGGATCAATCCGGTGACCGACCCGGTGTACGCACCGAACTCCAAGGGTGGTCCGGCCGCAACGTTCTCCGGCCAGGATGAGCCCCAGTGGGCCGCCGACGGTGACATCATCCGCAGCGCCTACGTCGACCATCCCGAGGACGACGACTGGGGTCAGGCGGGCACCATGGTCCGCGAAGTACTCGACGACGCCGCACGGGATCGGTTGGTGGACAACGTCGTCGGTCACCTGCTCAACGGTGTGACCGAGCCGGTGCTGGCGCGCGCCTTCGAGTACTGGAGCCGCGTCGACTCCGATCTCGGCGCGAAGATCAAGAAGGGTGTCACGGAGAAGGCCGACGAGTCCGATCCGAAGGCCGAAGACCAGGGCAACCCTGCCCGGACGTCGATGCAGCAGAAGGTCTGACGCCCCCCTCTGCCGAACGAGGCGCCCAGTGGGCTGTATACGGCGCCCAGTGGGCTGAATACGGCGCACAGCCGACGGGAATTCCCGCCGACTGTGCGCCGTATCTCGTCGAGTGGGCGCTTGGTGGTGCCGAGTGGGCGCTCTATCCCGCCGACTGTGCGCGTGCGTCAGCCCTGCGCCGGCATGACTCTGTGCAGAAAAGCCAACAGGTACATCAGACCTGCGCCGTCGCGGACGTCGTCGTGGCCGGCGTTGACGGGGTGGAACTCGTAGCGCGTTCCTGCGCGCCGGAACCCGCGGAGTAAACGCAGCGTGAGTGGCAGCGGCACGCGAGAGTCTCTCCAGCCGTGCACGATCAGCATCGGTGCGCCGTAGCCCCCGGTCGGTACCGCCATGTACTCCGTGAGGGCACGTCGGAACTCGTTGTCACCCAGTGGTTTCGACACCACGGAACCCGCCGCCACCCCGGCGGCGAGTTCAGGCCAGGCGGCGCTGCACACCGCCGTGATCGCATCGGAGAGTCGTCGACCGGTCGGGGTCAGATACGAGCGCACGTCGACGCGCTGTGGAGTCGCCGTCATCCCGGCCAACACGGCGAGCAGGCTACCCACCGGGAAACCGGGAATCGACGGCATGCCAGGCCGCGCCATCGCGAAGACGTGTTCGATGTTCGACGCGGGCGCCAGCGCCGCGGTGCCGTGAAAGATCAGTTCTGGTGCGTATGTCGAGGCGCGGTGTCCGGTCGCCAGCGCAGCGTGCCCGCCCTGCGATTGTCCGGCCACCGCCCAGTGCTGCGACAATTCGCGGACACCGACGCGTGCGGCGCGGACGGCGTCGATGGTCGCGGTCGACTCGGTGTCGGTGTGCAGATAGGGATGAGGGCCCTGCGTGCCCGGACCGAGGCCCAGGTAGTCCGGTGCGACGACGGCGTAGCCGGCGGCGTTGAGCCGACCGATCGCCTCGCCCGTGCCCGCCTCCAGGTCGGGAGAGCCGGTGAGCCCGCAGTGCTCCGACAACCCGGAGGTCCCATGGGTCCACGCGACCACCCGCCAGCCGTCGGCGGGTACGTCTGCATCCGGTAGACACACCAAACCCGTTGCCTTCACCGAGTATCCGTCCGGCCCGGGAGTTGTGTAGACGAGCAGGCGAACCGAGTGCAGCCCACCCCAGGAGTCGATCGGTTCGAGTCGGACAAGGTCAGGCCGTCGACTCATCATCACCCCTGTCACACCTGGCACCCGCCGGTCGGGTCACCGCGCGTGAGGGCCATTCAATCACCGGGGAGCGCCGGACGTCGGCGAGTGCACCGGATCGGCCGGGACGGATGTCTCGCCGGGCGAACGTTGGCATAGTGAGGGCATGGACCTCAGTGACGCGATGCGCACGACGTTCGCTGCGCGGCGCTACACCGACGACCCGCTCCCCGACGACGTGCTCTTCGACATCCTCGATGACGCGCGGTTCGCTCCCAGCGGCGGAAACCGCCAGGGTGCGCACGTCGTCGTGGTGCGC
Organism: Gordonia otitidis NBRC 100426; assembly: GCF_000248075.1. Classification (GTDB taxonomy): domain Bacteria; phylum Actinomycetota; class Actinomycetes; order Mycobacteriales; family Mycobacteriaceae; genus Gordonia; species Gordonia otitidis. Next base: position 18,942 of record NZ_BAFB01000105.1, read on the forward strand.
GACGACGAAACCAAGCGCCGACTGGCCGAACTCAGCAAGCCAGCAGCGCGACGCTACCTCGCGCAGAAGGCCGCAGGGGAAAGTCCGTGGAATCCGGTGAATCCGCCCTCGGTGAGCGAGGCCGATCTCGCCGCCGTCGACGGTGTCGACGCCTTCGTCTCGCCCCTCGTCCACGCCCCGATTGTCCTGGTGGTCTCGGTCGATCTCGCGGTGGTCGCTGCAACCGACCAAGATCTCGACCGGATCGGCGTGATCAGCGGTGCCTCGATCTACCCGTTGGTGTGGAACATCCTCCTCCAGGCACGCGCCCGCGGATACGGAGGAACCGTCACGACGATGGCCACGGCACGAGAACCCGACGTACGCGAACTCCTCGGCCTGCCGCCGACGTACGCGGTTGCCGCGGTGCTGCCCATTGGCAAACCGGTCAAACAACTCACCAAACTTCGTCGACAACCGGTCGACGAGTTCGTCACGATGGAGACATTCGACGGTCCGCCGTTGCGAGGCGGGCCGGAGACCGAGTGAGCGTGTGCCCAGGGCACCACCCGAGGAGGACCAGTGAGTGAACGTCAGGTACTGCTTCCGAATGCCGAGCATCCCATCACCGTCGAACCGGCGTCCGAGCACGTGCGGGTCAGCGTCGGAAACCAGGTGATCGCCGAGACCGATGCGGCGCTCGTGCTGCGCGAGGCGTCGTATCCGCCCGTCTACTACGTCCCGCGTGACGATCTCGGCGCAGAGTTCCTCACGCACAGCGGGCACCACACGTACTGCCCCTACAAGGGTGAGGCGAGCTATCACGGGATCGCTGCGTCGGACGGATCGGAGCTCGCCGACAAGGTCTGGTACTACGACGAGCCGTATCCCGCCGTCGCCGACATCGCCGGGCACGTCGCGTTCTACCCGGATGCGGTGAGGATCGAGACCACGACCAGGGAGGGGTGAGATGGACACACAGACCATCGGAGACACACTCGAGATAAGGCAACTGCTCACGCGCTATTCGACCGCTGTCGACGCCAGGGATTGGACGCTGTACCGATCGGTGTTCACCGACGACGCCGAGATCGACTACACGTCATCGCCTTTCGGCATCACCGGAGGCGTCGACGACGTCGTGGACTGGCTCGAGCGTGGATTGTCGTCGCTGGAGATGACAATGCACTACGTGATGAACATCGACGCGGAGATCCGCGGCGACACGGCCTCGGTGCGCGCCCAGTTCTTCAATCCCATGCAGATTCCCGGACTCGGCGAACAGAGTTCGTGCGGCGGCTACTACCACCACGAACTCACGCGCACCGACGACGGTTGGCGCAGCAGGTCGATGCGCGAGGAGATCGTGTGGTTCGTGAACTCTCCCGTCGGCTCCCATCGCTGATCGGCCGGATAGCGGCTTCAGTTGTCCGGATAGTCCGCCAGGGCGTCAGCGGCTCGGACGTATGCCAGGTGCGACAGCGCCTGCGGCATGTTGCCCACCTGTCGGCGGGCGTCGACGTCGTACTCTTCGGAGAACAGCCCGACGTCACTGGCCGTCGCCAGCCCCTGGGCCATCACCTTTTCCGCGTCCGCACGACGCCCGCTGCGCGCGTACTGCTCGGCGAGCCAGAACGTGCACGCCATGAAGGGATGTTCGGTTCCGTCCAGGCCGTCCACGTGTGACGACGTCCGGTAGCGCAACACCAGACCGCCATGCATGAGGGTGTTCTCGATGGCCTCGACCGTGGCAAGCATCCGCGGATCGTCGAAGTCGCAGAACCCGACCTGCGGCAATTGCAGTAGCGAGGCGTCGACCTCGGTGGTTCCCGGATACTGCACGAAGCGGCCGGTCTCCTCATCGACCATGGTCTCCTCTATCTCGGCACGCACCTTGTCGCGCAACGCTTTCCAGTGGTTGGCCGGACCCTTCAGGCCGTGGTCCTCGACGGCACGCACACCGCGGTCGAATGCTGCCCACACCATCGCCCGCGAATGAGTGAACTTGCGCAACGGTCCCCGTATCTCCCAGATGCCGTTGTCCGGCTCGTCGATGTGCTCCTCGGCACGCTTGAGCAACTCACGCTGCAGCGACCACGAGATCTTGTTCTCCGGTAGACCCGCGGCGCGCGCCGCGTCGAGCGCGACGAGCACCTCGCCGATCGTGTCGGCCTGGAACTGGTCGACCGCACCGTTGCCGACACGCACGGGTCTCGAACCCTCGTAGCCGGGGAACTGGGGCATCTCGAGTTCCGGGAGTTCGCGCTCGCCTGCGATGCCGTACATGATCTGCAGCTGTTTCGGATCCCCTGCGATGGCGCGTAGCAACCACATGCGCCAATGTTCGGCGACACGCACGAATCCGTGGCAGACGAGAACGTCGAGAGTCAATGCCGCATCGCGCAGCCAGACGTATCGATAGTCCCAATTGCGTGATCCGCCAATGGATTCCGGAAGCGAGGTGGTTGCTGCAGCCACGATCCCACCCGTGTCGAGATTACTCAATGCGCGCAACGTGATCAGCGATCGCACGATCGTGGCGTCGCGCGACCCGGTGTGATCGATGCGCCCTGCCCATTCGGTCCACCAGTCGTGGGTTTCGCGCAGTGCGACGTCGACGTCGAGCGGCTCGGGTTCTTCGCGATACGAGTCGTACCAGGTGAGCACCAGGTCGACGGTGTCGCCCTCGCGCACGGTCGTCGTCGCGCGGTGGACGTGGTCGGTGGCCTCCAGGGCGATACCGCGGACGATCACGGCATCGGGCCCTGCGACCGCCCGCAGTGCAGGATTGTGCTCGTCGCCGTGTTGCAACACCCACGGGACCACCCGGGCATAGTCGAACCGCATGCGCAGTTCCGTCTCCATCTCGACGCTGCCGCTGATCCCGACGATCCGACGGACGAGGTCGACACGTCCGCCGTCGATCGGCATGAACTCGTGCACCTCGACGACGCCGTCTGCCGTCTCCCAGCGTGTCACCAGGATCAGCGTCTCCCCGTCGTAGCGGCGGGTCACCCGGGCGTCGAGATCGGTGGGCGCGAGATGCCACGACCCGTGGTCGGGAGCCCCCAGCAGACTGCCGAAGATCGATGCGCTGTCGAAGCGCGGTACACACAACCAGTCGACGTCTCCCGTGCAGGAGATCAGCGCACCGGTGCGGCAGTCCCCGACGAGTGCGTAGTCTTCGATGTAGGCGGCCATGATCTCGATTCTGCCTGTGATCGCAGCCTGCCCGGTGAATCTCCACGTATCGGGCACTGCAAGAGAACCACCGTCGAGGAGGAGCACGTGACCGGGACGTCGAACAGTGACTCGCAACTGACCACTCTGATCATCTTCGGTGCGACAGGCGATCTCACCAAGCGTCTGCTGCTACCCGCACTCGGCCAACTACTCGGACTCGAACCGGATCTCGACGTGCGTCTGGTCGGCGTCGGCCGACACGATCTCACCGACGATCAGTGGCGTGACAAGGTGCGCGAGGCATTCGCCGACGAGCAGTCCGACGCGGCTGATCGTCTTGCGAACGAGACGGTCTACCGCCAGGGCGATCCGACGGTGTCCGACGACCTGCGCAGAATCCTCGGCGAGGCGCAGGGCAGGCCGGTGCTGTATTTCGCGGTGCCGCCGTCGGTGACACGCAAGGCATGTGAGGCGCTCCGCGACGTCGACCTTCCGCCCGGCACCACCCTCGCGCCCGAGAAGCCATTCGGTAGCGACGAGGAGAGCGCCCGTGAACTCAACAAACTGCTTCTCGACCTGGTCCCCGAGAACCAGATCTATCGCGTCGACCACTTCCTCGGTCAGTCCGTGCTCCTCGACCTGCTCGGCGTGCGACTGGCCAACCGCGTCTTCGAGCCGGTCTGGTCGGGTACGCACATCGAGTCGGTGGTGATCCGCTACGACGAGAGTCTCGGACTCGAGGGCCGCGCGGGCTATTACGACGGCGTGGGCGCGATGCAGGACATGATGCAGAGTCATCTGCTGCAGCTCCTTGCGGTTGTCGCGATGGAGCCGCCTGCGACGCTGGGCGAGCGGGACCTGCGCGATGCGATCGGCGCGGCACTGCGTTCGGTGCACCTGTGGGACGACGACCCGGTGACGGCGTCGCGACGGGCGCGCTACACCGCGGGCGAGGCAGGCGGTAAATCGTTGCCCGATTACGTTGACGAAGACGGCGTCGATCCAGCCAACAACACCGAGACCCTGGCCGAGGCCACCTTCGAGGTCCGCACGATGAGGTGGCAGGGAGTGCCGTTCACGTTGCGTTCGGGCAAAGCGCTCGAGCCGGAGGCGAAAGAGATCGTCATGACCTTCCGTCCGCTGCGGCACATCCCCGAGCAGTTCGAGGGCGAGGTCGAGAGGAACGTCCTGCGCTTCACTTTCGGGCACGATGCGATGTCGGTGAAGCTCAACGTCCATCGCGGGTCACATCCGTTCTCGCTCAAGACGGTCGACCTCGACGCCGACTTCGGCAACGCCTCGATGCGCGCCTACGCTGAGGTGCTGTCGGGCATCATCAAGGGTGATTCCACACTGGCCGTCCGTGGCGACGCGGCCGAAGAGTGCTGGCGCATCGTCGACCCCATCGTCGATGCGTGGCGTGCCGACAAGGTGCCGATCGACGAGTATCCGGCAGGAAGTTCCGGTCCGGCGGACTGGCCCGAGTTGCCGCTGTAGGTACCGGGACTGGGGCAGACCGAATCATGTTGCAGCAGTTGATGCGTGAGATGTTCAGTTCGATGGTCGAGGCGAAGGACATCTCCAAGGTCGAGGAGTACTACGACCCCGACTTCATGCTCTACACCAACGGACAGGTGCAGGATTTTGCCGCCTTTCGTGCGGGCCACGAGCGCGTCTATCCCACCGGCATTTCCTACTCGGTGCGCTACGACGACGACGCCTGGGTGGAGAACGGTGATCGTCTTGCCGGGCGGGTGTGGATCACCACCAGCCGCCCGGGCGAAGACCCCACAGAGATCGAGGTCATGCTGATCGCGCAGTTCCGCGGCGGTCGAATTCTGCGGCTGTGGGAGCTCACCTGGCCCGACTGGTCGAACATGAAGGCGTTCGATTCCTATGACGGGTGATGTCGTGGCGGTCTCCCGCCGGTGCCTCGCGCGCTAGCCTCGACGTTGTGGCCCTCCCGCGTATTCCGTCGACCGTTCGACGCGCCGTCGCCGATGTCACCGTCTCGTTCGACGCCACGCCGGACGAGGCCTTCGACTATCTCGCCGACCCACGCAATCGGCCGCAGTGGCAGGCGAGTCTGCGCGCGATCACCGATGTGATGCCGCTGGGCGATCACCCCGGTGACGTCGGAACGTCGTGGACAGATGTGACTGTGGTCCCCGGTGTGCGGCCACGGATGGAGGTCGTCGGGAGCGACCGGCCGCAGCGGTGGGTCGAGATCGGCCAGTGGAGATTCGTCGACGCCGCGCTGGTCCTGACGGTCGAGCGGGCTTCCGACGGCTCGACGACCGTTGGTGCGCGGGCCGTGTTCACACTCCCACTCGTGCTTGCCCCGGTCTTCGTGCCACTCGCGATCGTGGTGCCCCCGGCCATCCGGGTCGATCTGCGGGCAGCGGCAGACGCGATCACCGCGCATCGCGAAGCGTGAGAACCGGCAACCAGATGACTTCCGAAGCACCCGATGACGGCCCGGTCGGCGTCAGTTCGTCGTCGGCGAAGGGACGGTGGCTGATCGCCTCGGCCGTGCTCGGGTCGGGTGTCGCCTTTCTCGACGGCACCGTCGTCAATGTTGCGCTGCCGACCATCTCGCGCGACCTCGACACCGGACTCGCCGGGCAGCAGTGGGTGGTCGACGGCTACATGCTCACCCTGAGCGCGCTGCTTCTCACCGGCGGTGTCGCGGGGGACAGATACGGTCGCAGGGCGATCTTCGTCGGCGGGTTGATCGTCTTCGCGGTCGCATCGATCGCCTGCGGTCTCGCCCCGACGATCGAGTGGCTCGTCGTGGCGCGTCTGGTGCAGGGCGTCGCGGCGGCCGCGCTGGTGCCCGGCAGTCTGGCTCTGGTCAACGCGGGTATCCGGGAAGAGGAACGAGGGCAGGCAGTCGGACTGTGGGCCGGTATGTCGGGTGCGACGAGCGCGCTGGGGCCGTTCGTCGGGGGCTGGCTTGTCGACGCCGCGTCGTGGCGGTGGGTGTTCTTCCTGAGCGTGCCGATCGCGCTCGTCGCGGTCGCGATCACGTTGCGGCACGTTGACGAATCGAGGGAGCCGGTAAAGGGCACTCGTCCCGACATTCCGGGGGCGGTGACGATCACGTTGGGACTCGCGGGCGTGATCGTCGCGCTCATCGAGGGGCCCTCACGTGGCTGGGAGCCGTGGATCATTGCCGTCGGCATCGCGGGAGTCGTGCTTCTCGTGGTCTTCGTGGCGATCGTACTCCGCACGCCCGCACCCCTTCTCGAGCTCTCGATGTTTAGGTCGACGCAGTTCACCGGGGCCAACGCCACCACCCTGCTCGTGTACGCGGCGCTCGGCGGGGCCCTCTTCCTTGTTGCGCTGCAACTGCAGCAGAGTCTGGGATACTCGGCGCTCGAAGCCGGCGCGGCCATGGTGCCGAGCACCGTCGTGATGCTGTTCGGGTCCTCGCTGTCGGGACGGATCGCGCAGAAGACCGGACCTCGCATCCCGATGACCGTCGGTCCGATCGTCGCGGCCGTCGGGCTGGCGCTCATGGCGCGGATCGTGCCCGGCGCGAGCTATCTCGGGGCTGTGCTACCCGCGGTTCTGCTGTTCGGGATAGGGATGACCATCACCGTTGCCCCGCTGACCGCCGCGGCTCTCGCCGCCGTCGACGACGCGCATGCGGGTGCGGCGTCCGGCGTCAACAACGCGGTGTCGCGGATCGCTGGGCTGCTGGCCGTCGCGGTACTTCCGGCGGTGGCGGGCATCAGCGCGGGGCCCGGTCAGCCACTCGGGTCCGGATTCACGACGGCGATGCTGATCTCCGCGGTGTGTTGTGCACTGGGCGGGGTGGTGGCTGCGTTCACCATCCGATCGGGCACGGGCTTCCGACCGCAGGTGACCCCCGCATTGAACGCCGCATGTCAGGACCCCGCGACGCGGGTCGGGTCCTGACGTCAGGCGCTGAGCACGCGCAACGCGTAGTCGGCCATAAAACCGTCCATCGAGGGAGGAATCGTTGTCCATCCAGCGGAGGGTGCAGGAGCTTGTGCAGCGTCGCAGCTTCGTCCCTGGAGTTGTTGACGCCGCGCTGAGCGGGCAGGGCAGGAGTGTGGCCGATCTGACCGTCGGAATCACGGGTGCGTCTGCGGGGATCGGTCGAGAAGCCGCGCGGCAGCTCGCGGCGCGGGGAGCGCGCGTGATCGGCGTGGCACGAAACGAGCAGGCATTGGAGTCGCTGGCTGACGAAGTCGGCTGCGACTATCGCGTCTGTGATCTGTCGGACGAGGTGGCTGTTGTGGCGCTCATCGACGAACTGGCGGGTGAGCGGATCGACGTGCTGGTCAACAACGCGGGCCACTCGATCCGACGCACGATCGTCAGCTCGACAGATCGGTTCCACGACTACCAACGCACCATGCGCCTCAACTATCTCGCTGCAGTGCAACTCTCGCTGGGTCTACTACCCGGGATGATCGAGCGCGGCGGCGGTCAGTTCGTGAACGTGTGCACCTGGGCGTTGCACGCCAACACATTTCCCCGTTTCTCCGCGTACGCGGCGTCGAAGAGTGCGCTCGCGATCTTCGGACGCAGTCTCAATGCCGAGCGACCCGACGGCGTCTGCGCGACCAACGTCTACTTCCCGCTCGTACGGACCGAGATGATCGCTCCGACAGCAGAATACGACGACGTCGGAGCTCTCGACGTCGATGAGGCGGCTCGTTGGCTACTGCGCGCCATCACCCACCAACCCGAAGAGGTGTCACCCGCGGTGGTGCGCTATCTGCTGCCGCTCGTCGACTTCGTCTCGCCGCGGATGTCGGACAGGACTATCGCGGCGATCACCTGAGCGCCAGGGCGGGGGAGATCAGTGTCCGGTGAACTGCGCATCTCGTCGTTCGACGAACGATGCCATCCCTTCGGCGCAATCCGCGGTACTGAACAGTGTGGCGATGTCGGGATGCAGCCGGGCGATCGCGGCGTCGTCGCCTTGCGTCGCGGCGATTGTCGCCGACCGTAGTGTCGCCCGGACTCCGAGGGGAGTCGAGCCCTCACAGTCGTCCGGTGCTGCCGGGTGAGGCGCTACCCTGAGTCCGGCACACGAAAGAAGCACAATGCAAACGATAGTTGTGGACAAGATGATCGGCGCGCCGATCAGCGACGTATTCGACGCCTTCGTCGACCACGAGCGGCTGGCAGATCTACCCGTGGTTCTCTCGGCACGGGTCGACGTACCCGGTGTGACGGAGAAGAACGGACTCGGCGCTGTCCGCGTGGTCAATGGCGGCGTCATCACGCTGCGCGAAGAGGTCACCGCCTTCGAGCGACCACACCTGATGGAGTACGCCATTCGTCGTTCGCGTCCTGCGCTCGAGCACACGTTGGGCCGCGTCGAGTTCACGGAAGTGGCGGGCGGAACCAGGGTGGTCTGGACGTCGGCGTTCGAGCTGAATAATCGGATTCTGCGTGTGGTCGAGCCCGCATTCGCGGCGGGCTTTCACCTCGTCTTCGTCACGGTGCTGCGTCAGACGGCCAAGCGCGCGAAAGCTCTGCCGCGCTAGGGGGACGGTCCCGCCGAGTGGTGATTCCCCTCGGTGCAGCTGCACATGTGGCTCCAATCGATGAATGTGGTTGCTACAGCACACATACTGAAAATCGACACACATCCACGCCGCACACTCGCCGGCCAGCGGTTCGCTGATGTCGGTTTCAAGCGTTGATTCTGTGCCCCGATTCCGCAGTCGGATTTCTTGTCGGTGGCCGGTCGTAGTATGGGCTCATACGTTCGATCCGGTTCTCGGGAGGAGGTGCGGGATGTCGATCGAGTCAGTTGGCCCAGGAGCCGATTCGGCTGCGGGAGGTGATGATTCGGGACGATTCGATTCGACGTCCGATGCTGTTCAGTCGGATTGGGCAACGGGCGTGCCGCTCGGGTTGTTGGGGGGTGTCGATCCCGCCGCTCCCGAGGGTTCGGACACGGTTGACGTCCTAGAAGGTTTGACCCGATTGCGGTGCGGTGAGGCATTCGTGGCGTGGGCGCGGTATCAATCGATCGGCGTGCTCTATGACCGACTGGTCGCTGCGCGTGCTGCATCGGATGGGTTGATCGTGGATGGTTTCGCGGATGCTGCGGCACGGATCTCAGGAGTCTTCGCGGTGTCACGTTCGCAGGCGGAACGCCTGATCGACGAGGCGATCGTGCTGCGTGATGATCTGCCGCAGGTGTTCGGCTGTCTGCGCGAGGGGATCGTGTCGGTCGAGCAAGCGGGACTGGTGATCTCACGTACCGACCTGGTGCGTGGGCCGGGCACCCCGCCCGAGGTGGTGGCCGCTGTCGACGAACAGATCGCGACCACGCTACGGACCCGGCGGGGGTCGTGGAAACGTCCCCGCCTGCGGGACATGGTGGATCGGATCGTGTTCCGCCAGGATCCGGATGCGGTGTGTGAACGCCGTGAACGTGCTCTGGACAAGCGGGGTGTGTTCACCGACAACTGTGGTGACGGGGTCGGGGAGATCACCGCCGTGATGTCAGCGGAGAACGTGCGGGTAGCGGTCGCAGCGGTACGACGCCTCGCCGAGGCGGTGTGCGGCGGTGATGGTCGGACTCGTCAGCAGCGCGCCTCGGATGCGATGTTTGCGCTGCTCTCTGGTTCACGATTCGAATGCGGTTGCGGCAGCATCGAGTGCACCGCGACGATTCCCGAACCGGGCACCGTACCGCCTGCCGATCCGCGGTTCGTCATCCACGTCGTGTGCAACGAATCCGCCCTCACCCCACCCGCCGACAGCGCCCAGAATCGCGCCGACAGCACCGCTAAGCACGCCGATAGCACCGCTAAGCACGCTGACAGCACCAAGAGTTGCGCTGACGGGACAGGGAATCGCTTCGAGGGCACCGCCGCTTCCGCTGACGGCATCGGGAATCGCGCCGATAGCACCGCCGATTTCGCTGACGGCACCGCAGATCTCGTCGACAGCACCGCCGCTTCCGCTGACGGCACAGGGAATCGCGTCGAGGGCACCGCCGCTTTCGCCGACGGCATCGCGGGAACCGCTGACGGCACCGCAGAAACCGGTGGTAGAGCAGCGGATGCCGTTGACGGCGAGGCGGATTCGTCGTCTGGTGGCGTCGTTCACGGCAGCGACGACGACGGCATGAGCGACGGTGACGTGTTCGGCGATGACGTGTCCGGCAATGCTGCCGGTGGCCGCTGGCCCGGGTTGCGTTATGCGCGCAAAGACGGTCACCGGACCGGCCAGTCATCCGAGGCTGTGTCGGTCGGGTTCATGGACGGCTACGGCATCATCTCCGCCGAACACGTCCGTGACATCGCCGCCCGCCCGGACACGGTGACCCGCCGGGTGGTACCGACAAACACTCCCGAGAACGCCGACGGCACCTACACCCTGCCCGCGCACGGTACCGACCCGTACCGCCCGTCCACTGCCTTGGATGAGGCGGTGCGCTGTCGCGACGGCTACTGCGTCGACCCCGGCTGCGCACATTCGGCATGGACCGCCGACAACGATCACGTCACCGAATACGACCACCAAAGCCCCGAGGCTGGTGGACACACCAGCTACGAGAATCTCAACACCAAATGCCGATACGGGCACATCCAGAAAACGTTCGGCAACTGGGTCGATGACCAATACCGCGATCCCGCGACCGGCCGGCTGGTCACCGAATACATCACCCCGGAAGGCTTCGTCATCCCCGGCGACGCCGAAACGTTCGAAGACACCTTCCCCGGACTACGCCGACTCCGGTTCACCCCACCAACCACCGGCGACCCACCACCGCGTCGAATCAAGCCACCCGAGGCCAACCCGCGCCACCGAACACGCGCGGCGAACAAACACGCCCGCCGCCGCGCCGAACGCCACCGCAACCGACAACGCCGACTCACCCACGACAACGGCCAGCCCCTCGTCGACGACGTCGGGCCACCCCCGTTCTGAACGGTGGTCTGCGGAGCCGCGGTGCTGCTGTACAGATGAATCCGTGGACGCTGGCGATCACGACTCCGCCCGACGACGAGGTATAGACCGTGCGTCATGCTCTGGAGCTTCACACCGACGATGCTCGAGTCGAGCACGAGCAGTACATGGCTGAGGTCAGGGCCGCGATCAACAACCATTCACGTGAGGCCGCCTGGTCAACGACGCCAGGGATTCGTCGTTGACCAGGCGTGCTGTTCATCGTGCCTCCATCTGGATCACGGTTTCGCCGCGAGGATCACCAGAGGTCGTAGCTCACGTTGACGTTGGGGTAGCCGGTGGCGATGTCGGGTTGGTTGATGAAGTAGTGGCCTCCGCCGGAGGTGCCCGTCATGTCGGTGTTGACGTTGCCTCGGACGTTCTCGAGGTTGTATGTCGCAGTCGGACCGAAGGCGCCGACCCGGTAGTTGACGAACACGCTCTCGTAACTGCTGTTGGGCGCGACGCTCACGATCGTCTCCGACGCTCCGGGCGCCAGCGAGCGCGCGGGTGCCTGGACCCAGTTGCCGCCACCGGGGGTTGCCGAGGCGAGCCATTCGGTCTTGTCGGTGTGGTTGGTGAGCGTCATGGCGACGGAGGGCTCGCCAGGGTGGGTCACCGGCAGCGTGCCTGCGTTGGCGAGGCCGGCTCCGCCCGCGGCGAGTGCTCCGGCGATGCCGAGCCCGGCGATGGCGGCGAGGGTGCGGGTCTTGACGTTCTTCGAGATGGTCATCGTGTCTCCTCCAAGTGTCGTCCGGTCCCTGTCGGGGCTGGGCGGGCTATTTCTGACACCAATGACTTTGCCGCTCACCAGGGGCGATGACCTTCCGCCGGTCGGGTGGTGTGGCGGTTGATCATGAGGTCCACCGATCGGGGGATACTGACATCGGTAACGGGGACCTGCGCGAGTGAGCTGAATGCCAGGAACAGAATGAGCGCGGCCGACGTCACCAAACGTCCGATACGTGCGACGCCGTCGATGGTGGCTGTGTCGGTACTTGCGTCCCGTTTCAGCCTCGTGGAGGTGCCGCCTCCTCGATCCAGAGGGGCCAAGTGGGCGTTCGGCGACACATCGGCGATCCCAATTCCGCCTCAGGCGAAATCTGCCCGGGAACAAACATCCAGCCACCAGGGTTGAGTCGGTCAGACTGAACTTTGGAGGTTACATGTCTGACACGTATTCAGTGCCCGTCCTCTTCGTTCCTGACCTGGTCGTCCTGCCCGGCATGGTTGTGCCCGTGCCCCTCGACGACGCCGCTCAGGCGACGGTGGACGCGGCCCGGGCCAGTGAGTCCGGAAAACTGCTGGTCGCCCCGCGCTTGGACGACCGGTACCCCACCTACGGGGTTCTTGCGTCGATCGTGCAGGTCGGTCGCATGCCCGGCGGCACCCAGGCCGCCGTGGTCAAAGGTGAGAAGCGCGCACACATCGGAACCGGCACCACCGGCCACGGCAATGCGCTGTGGGTGGAGGTCACCGAGGTCTCCGACGCCGAGCCGAGCGCCGAGACCAAGGCGTTGGCTGCCGAGTACAAGAAGCTCGTCCTGGCCATGCTGCAGCGTCGCGAGGCGTGGCAGATCATCGACGCGGTCAACAAGATGACCGATCCGTCGGATCTGGCCGACACCTCGGGCTACTCGTCGTGGCTCGACGACGTACAGAAGCGTCAACTGCTCGAGACACCCGACGTCGGCCGGCGGCTGCAACTGCTGATCGACTGGACCAGCGAGCACATCGCCGAGACCGAGGTCTCCGACAAGATCGCCGACGACGTCCGCAACGGCATGGAGAAGCAGCAGAAGGAATTCCTGCTCCGCCAGCAGTTGGCCGCGATTCGTAAGGAACTCGGTGAGGACGAGCCCGACGGCGCCGACGACTACCGTGGTCGCGTCGAAACGGCCGATCTTCCCGAAAAGGTCCGCGAGGCGGCTCTGCGTGAGGTCGGCAAGCTGGAACGCGCCAGCGACCAGTCGCCCGAAACCGGTTGGATCAGGACATGGTTGGACACCGTGCTCGACCTTCCGTGGAACGTGACGACCGAGGATTCCACCGACATCAAGGGTGCTCGCGAGATCCTCGACGCCGATCACCACGGTCTCGACGACGTGAAGGATCGGATCGTCGAGTACCTCGCCGTGCGAGCCCGCCGTGCCGAGCGCAAGCTACAGGTCGTCGGCGGACGCGGTTCCGGTGCCGTCATGGTGCTGGCCGGTCCTCCCGGCGTCGGCAAGACGTCGCTGGGTGAGTCTGTTGCCCGCGCACTCGGCCGTAAGTTCGTGCGCGTCGCCCTTGGCGGTGTGCGCGACGAAGCCGAGATCCGCGGTCACCGTCGTACCTACGTGGGCGCGTTGCCGGGCCGGATCGTGCGCGCCATCGGCGAGGCGGGATCGATGAATCCCGTTGTGCTGCTGGATGAGATCGACAAGGTCGGTTCCGACTTCCGGGGCGATCCCGCGGCGGCTCTGCTCGAGGTCCTCGACCCCGCGCAGAACCACACGTTCCGCGATCACTACCTCGACCTCGATCTCGACCTGTCCGACGTGGTGTTCCTCGCGACGGCCAACGTCATCGAGAACATCCCGTCGGCGCTGCTCGACCGCATGGAGCTCGTCACCATCGACGGCTACACCGAAGACGACAAGGTCGCGATCGCCCGCGACTTCCTGCTCCCTCGGCAGGAGGAGCGTGCGGCACTGGCCAACGACGAGGTGTCGGTGACCGAGGATGCGCTGCGCGAGATCGCTGCCAATTACACCCGTGAACCGGGCGTGCGACAGTACGAGCGTCTGCTCGCCAAGCTGTTCCGCAAGGTCGCGACCAACATCGAAAGCGGCAAGGCCACAACGCCTGTCACGATCGAAGAGTCCGATCTGAAGGAGTATCTGGGACGTGCCAGGTTCACCCCGGAGTCCGAGGAGCGCACGGCGGTGCCGGGCGTTGCCACGGGACTCGCGGTGACCGGAATGGGCGGCGACGTGCTGTTCATCGAGGCCAACCGCACCGATACCGGTGAAGGGAAGGGCGGTCTGCAACTGACCGGCCAACTCGGCGACGTCATGAAGGAGTCGGCGCAGATCGCGCTGTCGTACGTCCGTGCGCATGCACGTGATCTCGGAATAGATCCGAGCAACCTCGAGGGCACCATCCACGTGCACGTGCCCGCGGGTGCCGTCCCCAAGGACGGTCCGAGTGCCGGCATCACGATGGTGACCGCGCTGGTGTCGATGGCCACCGGCCGCAAGGTGCGCGCCGAGGTCGGCATGACCGGCGAGGTCACACTCAACGGGCGGGTGCTCCCGATCGGTGGGCTCAAGCAGAAACTGCTTGCGGCACAACGCAACGGGCTGACACAGGTGTTCATCTCGCCGCGCAACGTCGCCGATCTCGACGACGTTCCCGCCGAGATTCTCGACGCCGTCACGGTCACACCTGTGGCCGACGTCGCCGACGTCGTCGCGCAGGCCCTCGAGCCTGCCGCCGATGAGGCGAAAGAAACAGTCGCGGCCTGATACCGCGATACGACGAACCCCGGGAGGAATCTCCCGGGGTTCGTTTGCGTCGCGGAGCGACTACGGGATGCGCGAATCGCGGGTCGCGCGTGCTTTCGCGAGCACCTCCGGTTCCAACGTGTCAGGCGCAACGAGCCACGTCTTCTCCCACTTGTGGTGGATCGGGCACCGCTGCACGCGGGTATTACCCAAGCGGAGAGCCTTGAACGACACCAGCGGTACCCAGATGGTGGAGTAGTAGGCCCCACGTGAACATTCGACGATCGATCGCTCCATCGTGCTCCTTCCCGCCGCTCGGTCACCGGCAGTCAGCGAGAATACTCCTCGCCACCGGCCGGTGGTCGACGCGATCCGGTGCGTAGCCCAGATGGAGTTGCCCTGCAACCGATCACCGACGCACTCACATGCTCGGCGGCATCAGCACCGTGTCGATCATGTAGACCGTCGCGTTGGCGGTCTTGACGCCACCGCAGACGACGCCGGAATCGTTGACCTTGATGTCATTGCCCGATCCGGTGACGTTCACATCCTGGCCCTCGAGGGTCTTGTGGGTGCCGTCGATCTTGTCGGGTGCGATCTGTCCCGAAACGACATGGTAGGTAAGGATTTTGGTCAGCAGATCCTTGTCGGTCTTGAGCTTGTCGAGCGTCGCGGCGTCGAGCTTCGCGAACGCGTCGTCGGTGGGTGCGAAAACGGTGTACTGGCCGTTGTTGAGTGTGTCGACCAGGTTCACCTGGGGGTTCAGTTGGCCCGACACCGCCTGCGTCAGTGTCTTCAACATCGGATTGTGCGACGCCGCGGTGGCGACCGGGTCCATCGCCATTCCCTCGACGGAACCGCTGCCAGACGGATTTGCCTTGGCGTAGTCGGCACATCCCGATCCGACGAGACCCGCTGGTGCTGCGGCCATGCTGCTGCTCATCGGCATCTCCGACGACGACATCGGCGCCATCGACGACGCTGACGTGTCGGACGACGAACTGCTGTCATCGGAGCAACCCGCGATGACACCGACGGTGAGTACTGCCCCAGCCGCTGCGAGCGTCAGGCGTTGAAATCTGTTGGCTACCATGATCGATCCAATCATCGAGGTACAAACTCACCGAACTGTGAGTCTCGGGGGGTCATTCGCTGGCGACGTGGTCGCGGATGGGTGAGAAGAAAAGAAAAACTCCCGACCCATCCGCGGGCATACCTCGTACGAAGTCCCTGCAGAAGTCGACGCACGACACGCTCGACTTCGGATGAGGAGTGCCGTCATGCGACAACGATCCGAAACCTGGCTTCGTGCCGTGGTTTCCGGCCCACTTGCGGTCATCGGTGGCCTGGCGGCCGGTGAATTGGTCGCTATTCCGCTGTCGCGCTTGGCATCACCATTTCAAGCGGTGTCGGCATTCCTGGTGGATCATTCGCCCGCAGCTGCCCGCGAATGGGCGATAGACACATTCGGTACGAACGACAAAGTGGCGTTGATGATCGGCGTCGGTCTCGCGGTCGCGGTCCTGTCGGTCCTGGCGGGGATTCTGCAGGTGGTGCGGCCCCCTGCGGGTGCAATGATCGTCGTTCTCGTCGCGATATTCGGGGTCGTCGCCGCGGCGACTCGGCCCACTGCGACCGTCAGCTATGTCATCCCCTCGATCGTTGCGGGCGTCGTGGCGGTTGTCCTGCTCGTCATCCTCTGCCGCGGGGCGCAGGGGACGAACCGCGTTGAGAGGCGATCGCACACCGCCGATGAGAAGGGTTGTGAATCAGACGATTCCGGCTGGTCACGGCGAACATTTCTCGTCACCGCGGCCGTGGTGGCCGGAGCGTCCGCGGTGTCGCTGGTGGTCGCGCGACGTCTGGCCGAGGCCGGTGGAGTGATCGCGGAGCGGGCACGCCTCGTGCTACCCAGACCCGCGTCGAGTGCGCGGGCCGTGCCACCGGGCGTCGAGGCGAAGGGTGCGACCCCGTTTCTCACCGACAATGCAGACTTCTATCGCATCGACACCGCCCTTCAGGTGCCGCAGCTCTCCACCACAGACTGGAGACTCAGAATTCACGGGATGGTCGACCGCGAGATCACACTCGACTGGAACGATCTCATGGCGATGTCGGCACAGGAGCGGATCATCACCCTGACCTGCGTCTCCAATGAGGTGGGCGGCAATTTGGCAAGCAATGCCCGCTGGATCGGATTTCCGATGAGCGACATCCTCGCGATGGTGCGGCCGCACGTCGACGCCGACATGTTGCTCTCGACGAGCGTCGACGGCTGGACGTCGGGAACACCCCTCGATGCGATCACCGATGGGCGCGACGCCATGCTCGCCGTCGGCATGAACGGCGCTCCGCTACCGCTCGAACACGGTTATCCCGTGCGGCAGGTGATACCCGGGCTGTACGGCTTCGTCTCCGCGTGCAAGTGGGTGGTCGACTGGGAGATAACGAGATTCGACCGCGCGCAATCGTATTGGGCCAAACGCGGCTGGGGCGTCAAGGCGCCCATCAAGACGGCCTCGCGCATCGACAGGCCGGCGCCATTGTCGACCAATCCGGTCGGGCCGGTTGTCGTGGCGGGTACGGCCTGGGCGCAGCACAGGGGTGTCAGGAGAGTGGAGGTCCGGGTCGACGACGGTGAATGGAACACCGCGACTCTCGCGACCGAGTACTCCACCGACACGTGGCGCCAGTGGAGTTGGACCTGGCAGGCGACGCCCGGACAGCACACGCTGTACTGCCGGGCGACCGACGCCGAGGGTCGGACGCAAACCGACCAGCGGGTGGCCCCGATCCCCGACGGAGCCACGGGATGGCACAGCCGCGTCGTCCAGGTTGCCTAGCGTCACGCGCTAGGGCTGCACCCGGACCGAACGGCTCGACTCAGGCGGTCTTCGACGCCAGAGCCTTCTTGCGACGCGTGAGCACACCCGCCGCACCTGCCGCAGACGCGATGAGTGCGGCGACACCCACGCCGTCGCGAGAGAGCGGGTGCTTGATGACGGCGTCGACGGAGTAGCGGCCGGGTCCGGTCAGTGCGAGTGCCGCGGATGCGAGACCGAGGACCGCGGGAAACTCGAAACCGCCTTCCTGCGCGAAGAATCCGCTGGGGCGGTGGACGTCGGTGGCTGCGAGCATGGCCGCAGCGCCGGCCGCGGCAGCGACGCGCGTTCCCGCGCCGAGCGCGACGAGTCCGCCTGCAGCTTCACTGACGCCTGCGGCGACGGCCGAGGTCTTGGCGGGCTCGAAGCCCATGTGCTCCATGCCTGCTGCCGTCCCCTCAATGCCGGTGCCGCCGAACCAGCCGAGCAGCTTCTGCGCACCGTGTGCGAACAGAGTTGCACCGACTGCGACGCGCAAGGTCAGCAGACCGGCGTCGAGGGCTGCGGAGCGTGAATCGGAATGTGACATGGCAGGGCCTTTCGTTGGTAGATCGCTAAGAGGACTGTAGTCCGCTTAGCTCCTCGTCGTCCAAGTCGGGGCGGGAGACAATGCGCACACTCGTGACGGTCGTGCGACGCATGTTCAGCCGTGTGGCGGAATAGGCTGGCACCGAGGTGTGCCGGTGCCGCCTCGTGTCCGTCGACCGACGAGAAGGAGCCGAGATGACCGAGTTGCCAGAGATCACCGACGCCGAGATGCAGACCATCATCGAATACGCGCAGCCCTACACCGTGGCGATCCTCAAGGCCGGACCCAAGCACGGCACGCCGGAGTCGGCGGACCTGGTGAAAGAACACGGACGACGCACCTTCGCGCTACGGAAGGCCGGCGAAATCGCCGTGGTGCTCCCGGTGCGCGACGATTCCGAGATCAGCGGGATCGCCGTCTTCGACCGCGACGTCGACGCTGTCACCGCGATCATGAACGACGACCCGGCCGTGCAGGCCGGCGTGTTCACCTTCGAAGTTCACCCCGCTGAAGGCATCCCCGGCGACGGCCTCCCGCCGGCTCCGTAGGAACGCCGGCGGGCCGAGGCGCGCAGACTTGCGCGAACTTCGCTCAACTTTTTTCTCCGAATCGGGAACAACCCTCCACCCGGTGTAGTTGCACCTATCGAGAAACCTGAGTCTGGCAGACTCAAGTAGACTTGACGCGGTAGGACTCAACCAGTAGGACATGAGTCGGACGCACTGAAGTCTCACACGTTCCAGGCGCAGGTTTGCAACGACCAACCCCCAGGTCGTGCCGCGAGCTCGACCCGGGGACAAGAACTTGGGTGCACACCCACAAACTAGGAGGAAATAACAGATGTCTCGTGCTGTTGGAATCGACCTCGGCACCACCAACTCCGTGGTGTCCGTGCTCGAGGGCGGCGAACCGACTGTCATCGCCAACGCCGAAGGCTCACGGACCACTCCGTCGGTCGTGGCGTTCGCGCGCAACGGTGAGGTACTCGTCGGGCAGCCTGCCAAGAACCAGGCCGTCACCAACGTCGACCGCACCATCCGCTCGGTCAAGCGCCACATGGGCGACACCGACTGGAATGTCGAGATCGACGACAAGAAGTACACCCCGCAGGAGATCAGCGCCCGCACGCTCATGAAGCTGAAGCGCGACGCCGAGTCCTACCTGGGTGAAGACGTCTCCGACGCGGTCATCACCGTGCCCGCATACTTCAACGACTCGCAGCGTCAGGCCACCAAGGAGGCCGGACAGATCGCAGGCCTCAACGTTCTGCGTATCGTCAACGAGCCCACCGCCGCCGCTCTGGCGTACGGCTTGGACAAGGGCGAGAAGGAACAGACCATCCTGGTCTTCGACCTTGGTGGCGGTACCTTCGACGTCTCGCTGCTCGAGATCGGTGACGGCGTCGTGGAGGTCCGTGCGACCTCGGGCGACAACAACCTCGGTGGTGATGACTGGGATCAGCGCATCGTCGACTGGCTCGTGGAGAAGTTCAAGAGCAGCTCCGGCATCGACCTGACCAAGGACAAGATGGCCATGCAGCGTCTGCGTGAGGCTGCCGAGAAGGCCAAGATCGAACTGTCTGCCTCGCAGAGCACCTCGATCAACCTGCCTTACATCACCGTCGACGCCGACAAGAACCCGCTGTTCCTCGACGAGCAGTTGAGCCGCAGCGAGTTCCAGAAGATCACCTCGGATCTGCTCGAGCGCACGCGCGCCCCGTTCCAGGCGGTCATCAAGGACGCCGGCATTTCCGTCGGCGACATCGATCACGTTGTGCTCGTTGGTGGTTCGACCCGTATGCCCGCCGTCACCGATCTGGTGAAGGAGCTCACGGGTGGCCAGGAGCCCAATAAGGGCGTGAACCCCGACGAGGTCGTCGCGGTCGGCGCTGCTCTGCAGGCCGGCGTGCTCCGCGGTGAGGTGAAAGACGTTCTGCTGCTTGACGTCACCCCGCTGTCGCTCGGTATCGAGACCAAGGGCGGCGTGATGCACAAGCTGATCGAGCGCAACACCACGATCCCGACCAAGCGGTCGGAGACCTACACCACGGCCGAGGACAACCAGCCGTCGGTGCAGATCCAGGTCTACCAGGGTGAGCGCGAGATCGCGTCGCACAACAAGCTGCTCGGCTCCTTCGAGCTCGGTGGCATCGCCCCTGCGCCGCAGGGTGTCCCGCAGATCGAGGTGACCTTCGACATCGACGCCAACGGCATCGTGCACGTCACCGCGAAGGACAAGGGCACCGGCAAGGAGAACTCCATCCGCATTCAGGAGGGCTCGGGCCTGAGCAAGGACGAGATCGACCGGATGATCAAGGACGCCGAGGCCCACGCAGAGGAAGACCGCAAGCGTCGCGAGGAGGCCGAGACCCGCAACCAGGCCGAGTCGCTGGTCAACCACACCGAGAAGTTCCTCAAGGACAACGAGGACAAGGTTCCCGGTGAGGTCAAGGACAAGGTCAATGCTGCGATCTCCGAGGCCAACGAGGCGCTGAAGGGCACCGACATCTCGGCGATCAAGAGCGCGATCGAGAAGCTGTCGGCGGAGTCCCAGGAGATGGGCCAGGCGATCTACGCGGCATCGGCTGCGGAGTCGCAGAACGGCGCATCTGCTGAGGGTGCCACCGCTGACTCCGACAGCGACGTCGTCGACGCCGAGGTCGTGGACGAGCCCAACTCCGGGGACACCAAGTGACCTCACAGGAGCCCGAGCTCGACCCGGTCGACGTCGAAGTCGACGAGCCGATCACGGTCACCGACCGGCGGCGCATCGATCCCGAAACGGGTGAGGTGCGCCCCGGCGGTGCCGGTGAGGCACCGAGTTCGGAAGAGGCGAGCGCGGGTTCGGCCGAGGTGGCCGAGCTCACCGCGGCCCTGCAGCGCGAGCGCGCGCAGTTCGCCAACTACAAGCGGCGGACCGAAGAAGAGAAGCAGGGACGCGTCGCCTACGGCAAGCAGATCCTGATCGACAAGCTGTTGCCGGTCCTCGACGACCTCGACCGTGCTCGTGAGCACGGCGATCTCGAGGGCGGACCGCTCAAGGGCGTGGCCGACAAGCTGATCGCCACGCTCGACGCCGAGGGGTTGACCAAGTTCGGCACACCGGGCGATGTATTCGACCCGGAACTGCACGAGGCCGTCCAAAACGACGGCAGCGGAGCAGAACCCGTTCTCGGCGCCGTCTACCGCAGCGGATACCGTCTCGGCGACAAGGTGATCCGCACGGCGATGGTCACGGTCACCGACCCGGAGCCGGCGCAGCAAGCGGAACCGCAGAATCATCAGAGTGGTGCACAATAAACACCTGCACATGCACCGATGGCGCGTCGCGTGAAATGACGCGGCGCGCCGTCGGCGCTGCACGGCTCCACCACACATCCAAGCTTTTCCACAATTCAAGACCAGACAACTTCACACAACCACGAAGGAGGTGACGTCTGGTGGCTCCACAACGAGAATGGCTCGAACACGACTTCTACAAGGACCTGGGCGTTGCTTCTGACGCTTCGGCTGAAGAGATCAAGAAGGCTTACCGCAAGCTCGCTCGCGAGCTGCACCCTGACGCCAACCCCGGCGACAAGGAAGCCGAAGAACGCTTCAAGCGGGTGTCCGAAGCCCACAGCGTGCTCTCCGATGCCGACAAGCGCAAGGAGTACGACGAGACCCGTGCCATGTTCGCGGGCGGTCAGTTCCGCGGCGGCGGCAACGGCTTTCCGGGAGGATTCCCCGGCGGGGGAACCCGATACTCGACGAACAACGGCGCCGACTTCAACATCGGCGACCTAGGCGACCTGTTCGGCGGCGGCGGCGAATCGAGCGGTGGCTTCGGCGACCTGTTCGACGGCTTGTTCAACCGCGGCGGGTCCCAGCGCGCCTCGACGGCCACCCGGCCGCGCCGCGGCAACGATCTCGAGACCGAGACCACGTTGTCGTTCAAGGACGCAGCAGTCGGCACGACCGTACCGTTGCGCGTGACGAGCCCGGCACCCTGCACGACCTGCCACGGAAGCGGCGCAAAGCCCGGGACCAGTCCCCGAGTCTGCCCGACCTGTAACGGGTCCGGGTTGGTGAGTCGCAATCAGGGCGCGTTCGGCTTCAGTGAGCCCTGCCAGGATTGCCAGGGCACGGGATCACGCATCGATGACCCGTGCACCGACTGCGACGGCTCAGGCGTCAAGGTCAGGGCGCGCACCATCAACGTGCGTATCCCGGCAGGCGTCGAGGACGGACAGCGTATTCGACTGGCGGGCCAGGGTGAAGCGGGTCGACGCGGCGCGCCGTCGGGCGACCTCTATGTCGTCGTCCACGTGACCGCCGACAAGATCTTCACCCGCAGCGGTAACGACCTGAAGGTGCAACTTCCGGTCAGCTTTTCCGAATTGGTGCTCGGCGCAACGGTTTCCGTGCCGACGCTCGAGGGGTCGGTGGGAGTCAAGATCCCGCCGAACACCACTGACGGACGCACACTACGCGTCCGTGGGCGAGGTGTACCGAAGCGTTCCGGCGGAGCGGGCGACCTCTTGGTCACCGTGAAGGTCGAGGTGCCGAGCAAGCTCGACGACGCCGCGACCGACGCACTCAAGTCCTACGCCGAGGCCGAGAAGGCCAGTGGCTTCGATCCCCGTGCAGGATGGGGGCGATGAGTCATGGCGAGTCGAGATTTCAGCGATCGGGACTACAGCGATCGGGACTTCGAGGACTCGGGCGCAACGTTCATGATCTCGGTGGCGGCCCAACTGGCCGGGATGCACGCGCAGACTCTGCGCACCTATGACCGTCTCGGGCTCGTCACACCCCAACGCACGACCGGAGGTGGTCGGCGGTACTCGACCCGCGACGTCGAACTCCTGAGAGAGATCCAACGCCTCTCACAGGAGGAGGGCGTCAACCTCGCCGGCATCAAACGCATCATCGACCTGACCAATCAGGTCGACGCACTGCAACAGCGAGTCGGTGAACTGCAGAATCAGGTCGAGCAATCCGCCCGCCGCGGCGGTGAGCTGGTGCCGGTGCCGCGCACGAGTGCTCTCGTCGTGTGGCAACCGCGACGCGCCAAGCGTAAAGACTGACCCACGCCGGCCGACGCGACCTTCACCGGACAGACGACGTTCAGAGTGACGTGTGATCCCCGACGGCCCGTTGGCCGTCGGGGATCACACGTTAGGCTGGCACCTCGAAGCAACGTGGGGAGGGAACGGTGACACAGTCGACCGGCACACCCTCGACGGGCACACAGGCGACGGGGACACCGCCGGCAGCGCGCGCCGGTACCGGACCAGTGGTCCTCGGCGTGTCGGTCGTCGGCGACGAGATCGCCTCGGTCGTCACCCGCTCCGCCGGAGGTGGGGACGAGATCGCTGCGAGCAACCTCGTCGACCTGCCTGATCATCTTCCCGAATCAGCGGCCGCCGCGATCACCGAGTTGGTCGAGTCGGTCCCGTTCGAGGTCGATCACCTCGTCGTCTCCTGTACCCGGCCGAGCACCCGCGACTATCTCGCCCAGACGTTCACCCCCGGTCCGTCGACACCCGCCTGGTACCAGAGCACCAGCGTCGACGACATCTCGACGGCGATGGTGGCGGTCGCCCTGAGGTCCCCGGGAGGCGCGGGCGCCACTGCGGTGGTGAACCTGGCCCGTCCCGGCCAACCCGCCGACGGCGTGTGCGTCGCGCTCGTCGACCATACCACCGGCCAGCTGCTCGACACGCGTGACAACTCGACGACCCAGGGGATTCCCGTCACCGACCCACAGGGTGCCGACGAATTGGCCCGCCTGATCCTGAGTGCCGACGGCGGATCGCGACTGAGCTCCGTCGTGTGCGTGGGTGCGGGCGCAGAGTTGCCCGGTGTTGCGCCCGCTCTCGAATATGCGCTCGCGCGTCCCGTGTCCATTGCCGAGATGCCCGCATTGGCACTTGCCGCGGGTGCTGCGGCAACGCCGGCGGCGACGACAGTCATGCCCGCAAGCGAATCGGTATCCGGCGGTCACACAGCTGCCCCGATTCGAGCCCGGCGCGATGCAACCGGACTGCGATGGTGGGCTCTGGGCGCGGTCATCGGGGTCGCCGTCCTACTCGGCGCGATCGGGCTGACAGCCCTGCACGCCAGCGGAGATGACAACAGCGCAACATCGGACTCGCCGGCGAGCACGGTGACCGTCACCGATACTCCGCAGCGCGCGACCGTCACGCGGCAGGACGATGCGGTCACCGAAACCGAAACCGAGACGCGGCGTGAGGTTCGCACCACGACCGTCACCCCGCCGACCGTCACCAGAACGACGGAGGCTCCGGCGGCAACGCAGACCGAGACGCAGACGGTCACCGACACCGCGACCGTCACCGCCACAGTCACTGTCACCGAACAGTCCGGTGGTGGCGAGGGCGGCCAGGGTGGAGAGGGGACCGGTGGCTGAGAGGTCCACTCGTCTCAGTACACGGGGTCGGATTGGATCATGCTCGCACGGATACCGGCGATGATCAGTCTGCGACGAGTCGCGGTCACCATCTGTGGGGATCCGACGACGAGAGCCTGATGGTCGCTCCAATCCCGCTCTGCTGCAACAACTTCGGGAAGCATTCCGATACGATGGTCGACCCCGAGCTCTTCTGGCGACGCGATCGAGTTCAACCACCACGGGTCGGTGGTCTCCTGGGACACGGCGGTGATGCGCAACCACGGATTCGTCGACGCTATGCGCTGGAGCACGGCGAGATCGTAGAGTTCGCCGGGATAGCGCATGCCGTAGAAGATGTGGGTCGACGGTGAGTCGGCCCGCTTCGACATCTCGATGAGCAGAGCGCGCAATGGCGCGAGTCCGGTACCGCCGGCGACCATGAGAACCTCGCGGCCGGGTGCGATGTGCAGAGTTCCGTGATTCTGGGCCAACGTCCAGACATCGCCGACGCGGGTGGTCGAGACAATGGCAGAGCTGACCACACCACCCGGAATGGCGCGCACGTGGAATTCGATCTCGCCGTCTGGGTTGGGCGGAATGGCAGGTGACAGATGTCGCCATTCGTGTGGCCATTGCGGAATCGCCACTTCGAGGAACTGTCCGACGGAAAACCGCAACGGACCGTCGCCGATGAGTCGCACGACGGCCAGGTCGCGCGTGATCCGATATTTTTCGACGACGCGCGCAGTCCAGGTGGGCGGTCCGGATGCCATCTCCGCGGCGCCCCGCATGACGCCGGTCGTCAACATCATCGCCTGGGTGACCGTCTGCTCGGTCTCGTCGTCCCAGTATCCGTCGAGCAGCTCACGGAATTCTCCGATCAGTGCTCTGCACATCAAGGGATAGTGCGCGGGCAGCACACCGAACTTGCGGTGATCGCGTCCGAGTTGGGCGAGTATCTCGACCAGTTCAGTGTGGCCGTCATCAGCGGGGATGACTTCGAGCGTATGGTCGATGACTCCGAAGAACGCCTCGCGCAGGTGTGTCATGTGAGCGGGGAACAGATCGCGCAGGTCCGGGTCGAGGGCGAACAGGCGTGTGAAGACGCCGCGCGTGAACATGTCGGGGTCGCGACCCATCACCCGGCGCACGTGGTGCAGCACGTGCCGAGAGTGCCCGCCCATCCTCACCTCCGTTCATGCAGCGCCGTCGACAGCCCTCCATTGTGCCCTCTCGCCCGCTTCTGGTGTTCGAGGAGCAGGCGAGCGGTGCGTCGTTCGAAAAGAATCCGCATATGTGAACCGTCTATTCGATCCGAAAGCAGACGCGATATGGGACGCTGAATATGTGGGCTCCCTGGAAAACGTGGTCCCGGGAATCGTAGACGCGCACATGCTCCAGTGGAATCCGCGTCAGACTCCCTGGCGGGCAAAGGGCCTCGCGCGGGTGCGACGACTCACGCCGAGGCTCGGCGATCGCGCGTTCACCCTGCTGGTGTCCCAGTCCGACCGTGAGTACGTGTTGACACCGTCGGTCATCGCCCGAGCATACGAGACCGAACAGTACGTCAAAGACATCAGTGACGTGCCCGCCGTGGCCGGTGCCCGGATCGACACCGTGATCCTCGCCGACTCGCACTGGCGCGCCTATGCCGGTGATATCGACGCGATTCCCGACGTCGAGGACGAGGAACTCTCGGAGACCCGCTACGCGATCTCGCTTCCCTTCGGTCGCAACGGAGCCCCGAGGCTCGGGGGGCTCATCGTGCACGGCGATCCCCGCTCGCCGAACTTCGCAACCCAACTCGACGCCCAACTCGACATCACGCCCCTCGTGCGCGCTGTGCGGGTACTGGCGGCACGCCACCCCGATCCACGCATTCGTGACTCGACCCCCGTCGAAGGTCTTGTGGCCTCTGCGGCTGCACTTCGAGGCTACGGGGAGGCAGTGCGTCGAGGGCTCGTCCTCGAGGTGTTCGTCTACTCGCACCAGCTCTACGACGTGATCAGTCTGGCGCGTGAGTATCCGCAGGCGACGATCGTGGTCGACCATATCGGTGCTCCGGTGGGCGCGTCCGCCCGCGCGGCTGCGGTGTTCCCGGTCCGCGCACCCATCGGCCCGAACATGAGGCTGTGGCGTGAGCGTGTGGTGAGCCTTGCCGCCCAACCCAACGTCGTGATGAAGCTGTCCGGCCTGGCCTTGCCGGCTCTCGGCTACGGACACGACACGCGCGGCAACATCGGCAGCAGAGAGACACTCGCGCAGATGATCGGACCGCTCGTCGGACACATGGTCAGTCATTTCGGGTCGGAGCGGCTCGTGTTCGGCTCGAACTACCCGTTGGACCGCCCCAACGCGACGATGGGCATGCTCGTCGGTGCGCTCGCAGACGTCCTCGCGACCTGGGGGGACGACCTGACGCGAAGAGTGTTCCGCGACAACGCTCTTCGTGTGTACAGCATCGACGACGACCCGTCGGCGTAGCGGATCGTCGTCGTAGCGGATTGTCGACGTAGCGAATCGTCGTCGACGTCAGGCGTCGGACGTCGCAGGTCAGTCCCGCTCGTCCTCCGGGCCTTCGGGAACCGGAGGCTGCGGCATCACCGGATACTCACCGGTGTAACCCTGACGCTGTGCCGCGATGGCGAGCACCTTGGAGCGACAGCCGTACCACCCGGCGATGAGCAGGGGTATGCCGACGATGATCGCGATGAGATTCCAGTAGTTGTCGTAACACATCAGCACGACCACCGCGGCCAGGAAGAGCAGCGTCGCGTAACTGGTGTACGGGGTTCCCGGCAGCCGGAACGCCGGGCGGGTGAGAATGCCCTTCTTCTCCCACCTGTAGAGCTGGATCTGACAGGCGACGATCATCCCCCACGTGGAGATGATGCCGAGCGCGGACAGGTCGAGTGCGATGTTGAACGCCTCGGACGGCACGAAGAGGTTGAGGATGACGCCGAGGAACGTCAGCGCACCTGTCAGCGCGATCCCGCCGAATGGCACTCCGTTTCGGTTCATCTTGCCGGTGAACGACGGTGCTGTTCCATTCAGTGCCATGGAGCGCAGCGTGCGACCGGTCGAGTACAGGCCGGCGTTGAGGCTCGACATCGCCGCGGTGAGCACGACGAGGTTCATGATCCCGCCTGCGGCGGGGACGCCGATCTTCGAGAAGAAGGTGACAAACGGACTCTCGTCTGCCTTGTAGGTGGTGTAGGGCAACAGGAGAGCGAGGACGATCAGCGATCCCACGTAGAACACAGCGATGCGCAGGATCACCGAGTTGATGGCGCGCGGCATCACTTTCGCCGGCTCGGCGGTCTCGCCGGCAGCTGTGCCGACCAATTCGACTGCGGCATAAGCGAAGATGACGCCCGACGTCACGATCACCAGTGAGAACAGACCCGTCGGGAACAATCCACCGTTGTCGGAGATGACGCTGAATCCGGTCGACGTTCCCTGGATGTCGAAGCGTCCGGCGAGGAACACGATGCCTACGACGAGGAAGGTCACGAGTGCGGTGACCTTGATGATCGAAGCCCAGAACTCCATCTCGCCGAACAACTTCACGGAGATGATGTTCATGGTCAGGACGATGCACAGCGCGATGAGAGCGATCAGCCATTGCGGGATCGCACCGAACATTCCCCAGTAGTGCACGTAGAGAGCGACCGCGGTGACGTCGACGATCGCGGTGGCGGCCCAGTTGAAGAAATAGAGCCAACCGGTGACGAATGCTGTCTTCTCGCCGAAGAATTCACGCGCGTAGGAGACGAACGAGCCAGACGACGGTCGGTGTAGGACGAGTTCGCCGAGCGCGCGGAGGATGAAGAAGACGAACACGCCGCACACGGCATAGGTGATGAACAGCCCGGGGCCTGCGTCGTGGAGGCGACTGCCCGCACCCATGAACAGGCCGGTACCGATCGCCCCGCCGATCGCGATCATCTGGATCTGACGCGGTTTGAGGGCCTTCTGGTAGCCCTCCTCCTCGTGAGCGAGTGCTGAGTTGTCGTACTGCGTCGATGGTTCGGCTGTCATGGCTCCCCGTGCGCGTAAAGAACTGTGGACGTCGAGCCACGATAAGTGCTTCGGGATACGGCAACATGACGCCGAATGTTAAAGATTCTTTGTCCCGCCGGGCGTTGACATGGCTGTCTGCGGGGCCAATTGCGTTGTCGCATAACCTGACCGGCGGTCGGATGTCCGAATTAACACCCGCATACGGTGTGGTGGGGGTCACATTCACCTGGGTGAGTGCCGAGCCGCCGATATCAGAACCTGCGCCAGGGCCGTCGCGGAGTGGTCGGTTGCGGAACCGGGACATCGCGCAGATTGCGGGCGACGATGTCGGCGAATTCGGCGCATGTCGAGTAACGGTCGGCGGGATCCTTCGCCAGAGCCTTGGCGAACACCGAGTTGAGCGCCGAGGGGAGCCACGGTCGACGACGGGTCAGCAGCGGCGGATCGTCGCGCAGGTGTGCGTTGGTGATGGCGAATGCCGTCGCACGCGGGAAAGGAGGTGCACCGGTGAGCAATTCGGTCAGCGTGCAGGCGAAGGCGTATTCGTCGGTTGCGGGCGAGAGTTGTCTTGCCGTGAGCAGCTCAGGCGAGGCGTAGGCGATGGACCCCTGTACCCGGCCGTTGCGAGCAAGGGGGCGATTGTCGTCGATGAGTTGCGCGATACCGAAGTCGGAGAGCAGTGCATCGGTATCGGCTCGGGTCGACGTCAGCAGGATGTTGGCGGGCTTCACGTCGCGATGGAGCACCTCGCGACTGTGAGCGAAATCGATCGCAGCGGCACTCTGTTGCGCCACACTGACGATGGTCGGCACCTCGGGTTCGGTCGTGGGCGACGGGATCAGTGCCGTCGCCGCAGGGCCGTCGACATATTGCATGGCGATCCACAGGGTCGGCGGAACCCGATCCGCGGGCAGACCGAGTGCCTGTGCCCGGCGGATCGCCTGCGAGTCGGGCGGGATCTCTCCACGCGTGTACATGGTGACGATGTTCGGGTGATCGAGCAGCGACGCGATGGTGAACTCGCGCTCGAAGCGTTCGGCAGCCCGTGTGTTGCCGGTCTCGTCGGAGTGCAGCACCTTCAGCGCCTCGGACCGCCGGTCGTCGCCGCGGTGGACGCGGTACACGTCGGCACTGCTACCGCTACCCACCAGCGCGTCGATGGTGTAACCGGCTACGTCACTTCCCGGCTCGTACACCACGTCAGGGTATCCGCGCGATGTCGTGCGAGTGAAATGGTCCACGGGAGAGCGGCCTCGCGTCGCGTCGTCGACGATCTGCGGATTCCTCAGTCCTCGAAGTCGGGCAACGGTGACACTCCCTGAGCCTAGGCTTGGACTTCATGAGCAGCGCACCACTCGATGAACTGATCGCCACGCTCGGCGATCAGATGGTCGTGACAGATCCGGACATCCTCGCAGGCTATCGCCGGGATCGCGCCAACGACCCGGACGCGGGAACGCCGATTTCGCTGGTGAGGCCCACTGCGACAGCTGAGGTCCAGGAGGTGGTGCGGTGGTGCGGACGGCACGGGATTCCGCTGATCACCCGTGGTGCCGGGACCAGTTTGTCGGGAGGGTCGACCGCGGTCGACGGAGCTTTGATGCTCTCCACCGAGAAGATGCGGAATCTGGCGATCGACACCGCGACCCGCACGGCCGTCTCACAACCGGGGCTGCTGAACTCAGAGGTCAAGGCGGCTGCGGCAGCTCACGGCCTCTGGTATCCGCCCGATCCGTCGTCGTTCGAGATCTGTTCGATCGGCGGCAACGTGGCCACCAACGCCGGCGGTCTGTGTTGCGTGAAGTACGGCGTCACCACCGACTACGTACTCGGGCTCGAGGTGGTGCTCGCCGATGGCCGCGCGATCAGGGTCGGCGGCAAGCAGTTGAAGGATTCGGCAGGGCTGCCGCTGACGAAGCTGTTCGTCGGCAGTGAGGGTCTGCTGGGCATCATCACGGAGGTCACGTTGAGACTGCTCCCACCGCAGGCCTCGGCGTGCACGGTCGTCGGCTCTTTCGCCTCGGTGCACGACGCGAGCGAGGCTGTGCTCGCGATCACCGCGCAGATCCGACCGGCGATGCTCGAATTCATGGATTCGGTGTCGATCAACGCCGTCGAGGACATGCTCAAGATGGGACTCGACCGACAGGCGGGCGCGCTGCTGGTCGCACAGTCAGACGCCCCGGGTCCCGCGGGCGTCGCCGAGGTGGAGTTGATCGAGAAGGCGTTCTCCGACAACGGCGCCACCGAGGTGTTCGCGACCTCCGACCCCGCAGAGGGTGAGGCGTTCACCGCTGCGCGGAGGGCGGCGATTCCGGCCGTGGGGAGGCTCGGGTCGTTGTTGCTCGAAGACGTCGGTGTGCCGCTGCCTGCACTACCCGATCTGATCGACGGGGTGGCGGCCATCGCCACGGAGAACGAGGTGATGATCTCGGTGATCGCGCACGCCGGTGACGGCAACACCCACCCGCTTATCGTGTTCGATCCGTCGGACGTCGATGAGAGTCGCCGCGCCCAGGCGGCCTTCGGCCAGGTGATGGATCTGGCCATCGGTCTGGGCGGGACCATCACCGGCGAGCATGGCGTCGGACGGTTGAAAAAGGCGTGGCTGCCTGATCAGCTGGGAGCCGACGTCATGGAGCTGACTGCAACGATCAAGGCCGCTCTGGACCCGCAGGGGTTGCTCAACCCGGGAGTGCTTCTGTGATCACGAGAGACTTCTGGGACGACCAGCAACCTCTGGGACCAAGAGAAAACGGTACCGGTCCGCATGTCGCAGCGCCCCCTCTGTGCTGCGACATGCGGACCGGGATCGAGCACAGCTGACGTCTTCGAGAATGGAAGGCGCTGACTCCAAGTTCGTACCGCTGAGCACACTGTAATCACGTTTTGCACAACCATCCATCGAGAATATCCGGATAATTGTCAACTTCTGATTGATAATAGGGGCTATGACCAGTTCATCGGAGCGTGACCTGGACCTTCGGCGTCTCAGAATGTTCGTCGAAGTGATCGAGGCGCCATCACTGCGCGTCGCCGCCGAGCGTCTGTTCATCTCGCAGCAGGCGCTGTCATCGGCGATCAAGGACCTCGAGCGGCAGCTGGGTGTGCAGCTGTTCTCCCGGTCGCGCCGATCACTGACGCCGACGGCAGCCGGGACGGCACTGTACGAGGGTTCGGTTCCGCTGCTCGCAGGCGGCACGCACCTCGCGTCGGAGGTGCGGATGGTCGACGCCCAGAATCCCGATCCGTATGTGATCGGGTACACACAGGGTCTCGCGCCGTCGGAAGTGTTCCAGGTCATAGAGGGCGCGGTCCAACAGGACGCGTCGATGCCGATCACGGTGCGCCCGGTCGCCGCGGAGTTCATCCGCGAGGAGCTCCTCGCCGGCAGCATCGATCTCGCACTCGCCCGCACGGTGGAGGCTCCGCCCGACCTCGCCGGCGCCATCGCGACCAGTCACGAACTGCGTCTTGCGGTCAACGCGCGCCACCCGCTCGCCGCACATGAGACGTGTGCGATGAAGGATGTCGCATCCTGTCAGATCGTCATCTCCGAGCTCGAACCCGACTACACGAACATGATCGTGTCGTACTGCCGACGCGCAGGGTTCGAACCCGAGATCATCGTCTCGAACCTGCGCGGCACACCGCCGCACACCTCGGTGATCGCCCATCCGCAGGCTGTCGCGTTCGTGACCAACCAGCCGGGCTGGCTCTACGACGACCAGATTCGCGTCATTTCGTTCGACAACCCGCCGATGACCCCTGTCATGGCGATGTGGTTGCCGAACACGGCGCCGAGGATGCGCAACCGCATCCTCGACGCCGTCGGGGTCAGTGCCGCTGCAGAATCGCAGTGAGGTCTGCGCCCACGGGTAGCGTTCCGTACTCCGCTCCACGGTCAGCGCCGAGTCGTGCAGCGATGAATGCCTCGGACACCGGCGTCGGCGAGAAGCGAACCAGCAGTGATGCTTCGAGAGCAAGTGCCATGGATTCGACGACGCGGCGTGCGCGGCGTTGTGCGGCGGAGGGATCGAGTCCGACCAACTCGCCGAGTTCGGTGCGCACGCGGTCGAGGTGGGCGTCGAGAACCGGATCGGCACCACGTGCGAGGTTGATCTCGGCATCGAACGCGGCGAGCGATTCAGGCTCGCGCGTCATCGCGCGCAGGACATCGAGCGCGATGACGTTGCCCGAGCCCTCCCACACCGCCATGACCGGTTGCTCGCGGTAGCGCATCGCCAGCGGGAAGTCCTCGGTGTAACCGTTTCCGCCGAGGCACTCCAGCGCCTCGTAGGAGTGGTGGGGGCCGCGTTTGCAGATCCAGTACTTGGCGACCGCGGTGGCCAGGCGGCGGAAGGCCCGCTCCTGATCGGTCGCGTCCTCATCATGGGCGCGGGCCAGACGGATCGCCGTCACCGTCGCGGCTTCGGACTCGAGGGCGAGGTCGGCGAGGACGGCGTTCATGGCGGGCTGATCGGCCAGTGTGGCGCCGAATGCCGCGCGGTGGCGGGCATGCCACACTGCTTCGGCAACCGACTGGCGCATGCCCGCCGTGCTGCCGAGCACGCAGTCGAGTCGCGTCTGTGCCACCATCTCGATGATCGTCCGCACCCCGCGGCCCGGCTCGCCGACCATCAGTGCGACGGTGCCGTCGAGTTCGATCTCACTCGACGCGTTGGATTTGTTGCCGAGCTTGTTCTTGAGGCGCTGGATGCGGAACGAATTGCGCGTACCGTCGGGCAGGATGCGTGGCAGCAGAAAGCATGAGAGTCCCTCGCCGCCAGCACCTTCAGCTTGGGCGAGCACGAGGAAAGCGTCGGACATGGGGGCCGAGCAGAACCACTTGTGTCCGGTGAGGAGGTACTCGGCGCCGGGGCCGCCTGCACCGACGGGTCGGGCGACGGTGGTATTGGCGCGAACGTCGGAGCCACCCTGCTTCTCCGTCATCGACATGCCGAAGATGGCCGACGACTTGTCAGCGGAAAGGTCGGGGGAGTAGCTGCGCGACAACGCTTTCGGCACCCACTGTGCGGCCACGTCCGGCTGCAGTTCCAACGACGGGATCACGGCGTGTGTCATCGACACCGGGCAGGCGTGTCCCGGTTCGATCTGTCCGAACAGCATGAAGATCGCTGCGCGGGCCACGTGTGACCCCGGCTGAGGATCGGCCCAGCAGCGCGTGTGCGCGCCGTGTTCGACCGCCGCAGAGATGATGCGGTGGTAGCTGGGGTGGTACTCGACCTCGTCGATCCGGTTGCCCCAGCGGTCGAAGGTGTGCAGTTCCGGAGTGATCGTGTTGGCGAGCGTGGCGTCGTGTTGGAACTGCTCGGTACCCACCAGCGCGCCGACCTCGCGGAGTTCGTCTGTGGCCCAGCCGGCGTCATGACGGTTGACGGCCTCGACGAGCACGGTGTTCAGCTCGTACTCGTTGACGTCGGTGCGCGGGGCGGACTGGTTGAACACGGTGTGTGTCAGGTGCGGTTGCGGATGTGTGGTGGGGGTTGTGGAGGTCATGATTGGTGCCTTTCTCAGATGAGGTGGGGCTGTGTGCGTTCAGGCCGTGGTCGACAGTTCGGGTGTGTTGATCAGGTGCTTCTGGATCTTCCCGGTCGGCGTGCGCGGAAGCGACTGTGCGACATGGAATTCGCGCGGGATCTTGTAGCGGGCGAGACGACCGGCCAAGAACGTCGTGAGATCCTCGGGCACATCGTCCGCACCGTCGATGCGGACGATGTGCGCGATCACGGTCTGGCCCCACTCCGGGTGCGGACGTCCGACGACTGCCGCTTCGGCGATGGCGGGGTGGGCGGTCAGCGCGTCCTCCACCTCCTTGGAGTACACGTTCTCGCCACCGGTGATGATCATGTCCTTGGTGCGGTCGACGATGAAGAGGTAGCCGTCGTCGTCGACGCGCGCGAGGTCGCCGGTGTGGTACCAGCCGTCGGCATCGATCGCGGCTCGGGTGGCCTCCGGGTCGTCGAGGTAACCGATCATGGTGGTCGCGCTGCGAATCCATATCTCGCCGACCTGGTCAGCACGTGCCTGTCCGCCGTTTGCGGTGACGACTCGCACGTCGACGCCTGGGAGGCCGACTCGTCCGATCGAGCCCGCTTTGCTCACCTGTTCGTCGGGGTAGAGAACCGAGCCGACCGGGCCGGTCTCGGTCATGCCGTACACCTGGAAGAAGTTGTCGCTGCGGTATCCGGCGGCGAGTCGCTGTGCGACCTCGGGGCCGATCGGGCCGCCGCCATACAGCCACGCGCGCGCAGAGGACAGATCGTAGTCGGCGAAGTCGGGTACCGAGTTGAGTGCGGTCGTGTAGATGACCGGCGGCCCGAAGCACAGTGTGATCCGTTGTGCAGCAGCAGTCTTGAGGAACTCGACAGGATGATACTCACGCTGCAGCACGACGGTTCCACCCACGTACAGGGTGCCGAGAAGCCAGTTGTTCAGCGGCGATGCGTGCCAGATGGGCACGCTCATCAGGAGTCGTTCATCGCGCGTCATCGACAAGCCGATCACGGCGGTCATCGCGGTGAGCGTCACCGTGCGGTGCGTGTGCACACAGCCCTTCGGAAGTCCGGTGGTGCCCGAGGTGTACAGGATCTCGGCGACCGTGTCGTCGGTCAGCTGCGCTTGCTCCGCGGCGGGCAGGGGAGCGGCCGACGCCAACGCGTCCTCGAGGTGCGGGACGTCGGGCACCGAGGTGTCGGTGGTCATGACGGCGACATCGATGCCTTCTGTTCCTGCGTGCAATGAGCCGTCGACCACCAGGAGCGACGATCCCGAATGAGCAATGATGTGGGCGACCTCCGGTGGGGCCAGCTTGTGATTGATCGGGACGATCGTTGCACCCACACGCCACGCGCCGAGCATGGCGATGACGAAACCCGTTGTGTTGTAGCACATGAGGGCGATGCGATCGCCTGAGGTCAGCCCGTGACCGGCGAAAACAGTCGCCGCGCGGCGGCTCTGATCCACGAGCTCGGCGTAGGTGAATGAATCTCCTTCACCTGTGATGAGCACGTCCTTGGTCGGGAATTTGGTTGCTGCACTGTCGAATGCGGCGAGTATGTCCACGAGTGACCTCTTCGTTGTGGTGTGTGCGGGGTGGTCGGACCGGTCACGACGTGTCTGTGGTGGGGAGACTGGCGTCGAGCACGCTGTCGGGGATGCCGAGGTTCGCGAAGATCACCGTGACGGAGTCGGTCAGTGACGGCCCCAGTGAGTCGTCGGTGGCCGACTTCTGGACGGCGAGTCCGAAGATCGCCGACCAGAACGCCTTGGCCTCGACGTCGATCGAGGCACGCAGTTGCCAACCGGTGCGCACGAGCTTCTGCATCAGGGCTTCCTCCCCGCGTTCGTGCAGGGTATGAAGCGTTGTGGTGATGAGCTCACGCAGATCGTCTCGGCGTGACACCAAGAGCATTGCGGTGGTGAACATCTCGACGCCGCGCAGTTCCGGCCCGAGCAGCGTGGTCACCAGTGTCTGTGCGTACTCACGCACGGTTTCGGTGGTTTCGGCTGCTTCCTCTGCATGGCGTCCGGCGCGTAGAACCGCAGCGCACGCGACCTCGACGAAGAGTTGCTCCTTGGAGCCGAAGTAATAGGTGACCTGGTTGGGGAATGTCCCCGCCCGCTCGCAGATCTGCGCGACCGATGCGGTCTCGCCCTGCTCGCGGAAGACCTCGTCAGCGGCGCGCATCAGCGCGAGGCGGGTCTGCTTACCGGCGGTACGTGTTGCGCGCTGCGTCGCACGAGGCGACGGCGAACGAGGTGGCACCCTGACTCCGTGTTTGTATGACGAACAAGTTTGTATGTTCGACAATAAACCGCGGCTCGACGCGGGTCAAGGGAGGAGGTGTGAGATCCAGGTCTAGATCAGATGCTCCAGGTCTATTCCGTCGTATCTCAGATAATCCATGCCTAGATCGGATGTTCTCGGAGCCATCGACGTTCAGGTGCGAATACGTGGTGAGGTTCCCTGGGTGGCCAACTGGCGTCGTGGGCGGTCAGCGTTGTCTACACGGCCGCATACGGCGGCCTATGGTGCGGGGCTTGTGGAGGCGGGACATCCGTATCGTCAACCAGCCGATGAATCGCCTGCATCACCTTCTGGACCGTCGCCAGCATCGTCGTGAATCGGTCCAGGTTGGCTGCGGAATAGCTCGCCAGCGCTCCTGGATTCGCTCGCCGAGTGGGTCGAAAAACCTGGTCGATCATAGAACGGTTTTCCAACGGAAGGTTGATGTCACGCTCTCCGGCAACACCCGTCGCTGGCTCGGCCTCATCGCTATCGCGTTGTGTGTGGCGCTCATCGGGGTCTACGCCACCATCGTCAACGTGATCACGCCGTCGATCATCGACGATCTGGGCATCGATTCGAGTCAAGCTCAGTGGATGCAAGAGTCCTACGAGATCGCCTTCGCCGCGCTCTTGCCCTCGTAGGTCGCCTTTCCGATTTACGCTGCGCGAGAACGATTGTCGCCGTCGGGTTGTGATCTTGGGCTGACCAGCCTGATGGCGGGACTTGCGCCCGCGGGAGGTCTGCTCATCGCCGCGAGATTCCTGCAAGGCGTCGGCGTCGCTGATGAACTCAGGCCCGTTGTCGATGCGCAACACCATCGGCGGGCCACCCCAGATCACGAAGACCTTCTTCAACTCTTCGATCAGCTACTCCGGGGGATCGAGCGGTCCACGATGTTGCGCAGCGACAACCGGGTGCCTTCGTCGTCTCTTCACGCCTTCACCAGGGCAATCAGGACCCTGGAACCAACCGGACCGGTTCACGCGGGACGCGCCATCAGCGCTTACTGCGTCGAAGAGCTTGGAGCATATGCATGATGCTGTGGGTGAGGTTGACAACTACCATCGACGCCCCGGCCTCAAACGATTCGCGCACCCTGTCGCTGTCACCGACGATATCCATGCGCAACTTGTCAGGGCCTATCGCCGAATGGGCTTGTGCAATGGCCGTTTTCACGCGGTCGTCGCTCGAATCGACATAGCCGGAGGATGCGGCGAGGTCGGCCGGTCCGCACAGCACGCCGTCGACCCCATCGACAGCCAGGATGTCGTGCGCGTTTTCACACGCTTGAGTCGATTCAATCATGGCAATCGTCAACACTGTGTCCAGAGCGCTGGCCAGGTGCTCTTCCTGAGACCTCTGTCCGAATCGTCCGGTGCGCCCGTACGTCGCGAATCCGCGCTCGCCGAATGGTGGATAGTGGGTCTGTCGCACGAATTCACGCGCATCGGAGACTGTGTCGATGTGCGGCATGACAATTCCCTCGACGCCTAGGTCGAGCGCGCGCTGGACCATGGCGGGTTCTCCTTGGCCCACCCTGATTATGGTTCCGATTCCCTGAGCTTCGGCGGCCGTCACATGGGCACGCAGTGCGAGCTGGTCTGCTGGACCGTGCTCGCAATCGATGAGTACATAGTCCATGCCCGCCACCGCTGCCATCTCGACGAGCTCTTCGCTGGGCATGCGAACGAGTACTCCGAGTAGCTTGTCGCCGTCCTGCAAGCGCTGCTTGAGGTTCGAGCCGTCCCTCATCGTGCCACCATCCCTGCGGATAGGTCGACATCCGCGCCACACATGCCCGACATCGACAGGATTGCCACCACCGCGCCCGCTACCTCTTGTTCGGTGACCATGCGTTTCAGGGCGGACCGCGACACGAAAATTGCTTCTGCTTCAGCGTAAGTGGAGCCGGTGCGCTCGGCCTCGAGTGTGAAATTTCGATGCATGCGTGCACTGTCGATCGGTCCAGGCGACAGGCTGTTCACACTGACCCCCGATGGCCCGACCTCGGTGCTCAGAGTGGCCGTTAGCCCGAGAACGGCCATCTTAGACGCACAGTAGGGAGTGCGTCCCGGCAGCGGCCGTTTGCCGGAGACCGATGCGATATTGACCACGTCACCTGCCTTTCGGCGAACCATCGCGGGGAGGAACTGCCGACACATCAGATACGTTCCGCGAACATTAACCGCGAAGACTTCGTCCCAGGCAGAAGGGTCCACGTCGACGAGATCGGCGACGGGCCCGGCAATCCCGGCGTTGTTGATGAGGATGGACACGTCCTCGGCTGCTAGATCGCGGCGCAGTTCTGCGACCGATTCGGGGTCTGACACATCGCACACCGCAGCGTGTACCTGTTGGGGGTACTCCGCGACGAGAGCGTCGAGAGTTTCTCGCGTGCGTCCCACCACCACGACTCGAACGCCGTTGTCGACCAGTTCTCGGGTGATGGCCGCCCCCAGTCCGCTACCACCTCCCGATACCAGCGCTGTGCGTCCCCTGAGCGCACTCACTGAGCAACTGCCGTCAATGCATCGGACCAGGAAAGTTGTGCATCGCCGTACTTGGCGGCACGTACGTCGCCTGATCGTGCGTGGCCTTCGAACAATTCCACGCGAGCGGCGCGGCCGCAGACCTCCCCAAGCTTCGCACTCGACGTCGTGTCGAGCACTTCGGAGTAGGTGACGGTCTTGAGGTACTTGCCAACCCAGAGCCCGCCTGTGTAGCGCGCGGAACCTCTGGTCGGTAACACGTGGTTTGTGCCGATCACTTTGTCTCCGTATGAAACACACGTTCCCTCGCCCAGGAACAGCCCACCGTAGTTGCGCATCTTCTCCAGCGCTTCGCGCGGATTCTCGGTGAGCACCTCGACATGCTCGCTCGCGTACGAGTCCGCTAGTGCATACGCGGCGTCGATATCGTCGACAACAATCACTTCGCCGTGGTCATGCCACGCGGGTTCAGCGAAGTCCTTGGTCGGCATCTCCGGGAGTAGGCGTTCGATGTGGTCGATCACGCGAGTGGCGAGTTCGGCGGACGTCGAGATGAGTATCGCCGGCGAGTCCGGGCCGTGCTCTGCTTGCGAGAGCAGGTCGACAGCCACGACGAATGGGTCCGCAGATTCGTCCGCAATGACGAGGATCTCCGTCGGGCCGGCGAAGAGATCGATACCGACCTGCCCGAAGAGTTGCCGTTTCGCCTCGGCGACATAGGCATTGCCAGGTCCCGCGAGCATGTCCGCCTTGGCGATGGTGTCGGTGCCGAGTGCGAGTGCTCCGATCGCCTGCACACCGCCGAGAAGGTAGATCTCGTCAGCTCCCGCGAGGTGCATGGCCGCGACCGTTGCTGCAGGAACCTCACCGCGAATGGGTGGAGTGCATGCCGCGACGCTTGGCACCCCGGCCACCTTGGCGGTGACGATCGTCATGTGGGCCGACGCGGTGAGGGGGTAGCGCCCCCCCGGGACGTAGGCTCCCACGCGTCCTACGGGAATGTGCTTCTGTCCCAGGTGTACGCCGGGCAGCGTTTCGATCTCGAAATCGGACATCGATGCGCGTTGGTGCTCAGCGAAGACCCGCACTTGGTGTTGGACGAACTCGATGTCCTCGATCACCTGGGCCGGGAGCGACGCCACGATGTCATTGATCTGTGCCGCGTCGAGCCGGAAACTCTCGGGCGTCCATTTGTCGAAGGTGGTCGACCATTCACGTACGGCGACGTCACCGCGGTCGCGGATGTCGTCGAGGATGGACGCCACGCGGGTGATGACGTCGTTGCGCCGGGTGCGTACCGACTCGGCCGGCAGCGCAGATTTTAGGATGCGGGGCATGAGTTCTCCTGGGGTTCTGGGGTGAGATGAGTGGTCAACCATTGATTCAGTTGTTCGCCGACGGACTGGGGTTTCTCCCACGTGCTCAGGTGCCCTGATCGGGCGATCGTGCGAAGTTGTGCTTCGGGAATTGCATCGACGATGTC
>NZ_BAFB01000104.1 GCF_000248075.1 Gordonia otitidis NBRC 100426
CCGAGGTTCTCGACTCCTCACCCGACCGATTCGTGTTGGTCGGCCTCAGCTTAGGAGCCATCGTCGGCTTCGAGATCTTGCGAATTGCCCCGGAACGGGTCGTCGGATTCTGCGCGATCTCCACCAATCCTCGTAACCCGACGGCTCAACAGCTGACGGCGTGGCGGGATATGGCGGCGGCAACGCGCGCCGGGCATTTCCGACACGTCGTGTCTGACATCTTGGCGCCCAAGATGTTCGCAGATCCGGAATCGCTCCAATCCAACCGAGCACGCTTCGAGGCCATGGCCCGACGAGTCGGGCCGGAGGTGTTCCGAAACCAGCTCGCGGCACAGTCGACGAGAACCGACGCTCGGACCCGACTACGTGATGTCGGCTGCCCGGCACTGGTTCTGTCCGCGCAGTTCGACGCACTGTGTCCGCGCGCGTTCCACACC
>NZ_BAFB01000103.1 GCF_000248075.1 Gordonia otitidis NBRC 100426
GGTGGGTGATCAGCGTGAGCGCGATACCCGGTTGCTCGGCGATCCGCTTGACGTGCTTCTTGTGCTTGCGCGGCCCGGGGTCGACGACCACGCACTGGTCGCTGCCCGGTGCGCGGAGCACCCACGTGTTGGTGCCGTCGAGCTCCATCATCCCGGGGTTCTCGCACAGCAACACCGACGCGAACGGCGTCACCTCACGCAGCACCCCGTAGGCCGGATGCGTCGCGGCATCGGATGTGGTGTCGGCAAGGTCATCCCGATCGCCTGAACTCATCATGGACACAGGGTAATGCGGCTCACATCAACCACATCGCACCGCCCGTGGCAATGTGCTCCTACTGCACCGAGCCGTTCGGGCTCTGTTCGACGACAGGGCCCGCCTGAAGCTGCTCCTGAAGGCTCCGCAGCAGTCCGGCGCCCTGAGTGATCACCCCGGTCATGATCTCGTTGACACCCTCCGCGCCGTTGAACACGGTGAGGTTGGCAGAACCGAGTCCCTTGGCGACCTCGGCGACGAGCTCGGGCAACTGGTCGATCAACTGCTGGTCGAGAGCGATGCGGTTGTTCTTCGCCGCGGCCTCCGAGGAGATCTCGACAGCCTTGGCCTCGGCTTCTGCGAGGATCTGAGTACGTCGGGCCTCGGCCTCGGCGGGCTTGACGACCTCCGAGATCAGTTGCTGCTCACGGAGATCGGCCTGCGCCTGCGCCAACACCGACTGCTCGCGGATGATCTCCTGGTTCACGCGCGCCTCGGCCAGCGGGCCCGCCTGCGCGGCCTCGGCGTTGGCTTTGTCGGTCTCGGACTTGATCTCCGCGCGCTTGATCGACGTCTCGCGCTCGTAGTCGGCCTGGTTTCGCAACGATTCCTGCTGCGCCTTGGCCGCCTCCTGATCGGCGCGGGCCCGCTCGACCGCAGCCTCACGCTGCACCTTGGCGATGTTCGGCGCCGC
Source organism: Gordonia otitidis NBRC 100426 (assembly GCF_000248075.1). Lineage (GTDB taxonomy): Bacteria > Actinomycetota > Actinomycetes > Mycobacteriales > Mycobacteriaceae > Gordonia > Gordonia otitidis. The sequence continues at coordinate 951 of NZ_BAFB01000103.1, forward strand.
GAGAGCATTGATGTACCCGGAGTCCATGTCGTCGATCGACTGGATCTGGAACGAGTCGACGACCAACCCGATGGATCCCATCTCCCGCTTCGACGCCTCGAGGACCTGGCGGGCGAGCGTGTCCCGCTCACGGATGATCTGCTCGACGGTCATCGACCCGACGATCGAACGCAGATGACCGGAGAAGACCTGCCCGGTGAGCTGATTCATCTCGGCTTCCTGCTCGGAGATGAAGCGTTGGCCCGCGTTGACGATCGACGCGACGTCGCCGCCGACCTTGTGTGCGATCACCGCACGCACGTTCAACTGGATGCCCTGCGTCGTCACGCAGACCTCGCGAATAGACGCTTCGTGCAACGCCATCGACAGATAACGCACCTTGCGGAAGAACGGCATCACCCATTTGCCGTGTCCGACGACCACCACGAACGGAGCGCCTTCGTCACCGGACTTCTTGCCCGAGATCAACATCGCTTCGTCTGGTTCGGGTACGTGATAGCCGAGCATCGAACACTCCTCCTGCGTTGGGACGGGTACAGCATGACGTAGTCGAAGTCGTTGCGTCGGTCTCGTCGTTCCTTCGTCCGACTCGGCGCGGGTCAGGTTCTGTCGGGTGGTGCGATCCACCGTTCGACGTCGACAACGCGCCCGGGCAGCACACCGATGACGAGTATGTCCTCGCCTTCGTCGATCGGTTCGCGCGCCTGCGCGAGATACCGCTCGGTTCCGCCGGCGATACGCAGCTCGACCTCGCCGAGCGAGTCACCGCCGCCGATGCCCAGTGTCACCACACCGATCGCGCCGACCACCGCATTCACCCCCGACTTCGATTCGGTGCACCGACCCTATCGGAGCGACCCGACAACCCGGCACGGTGGTTGAGGGGCATTCATTCGTTCCACAGGTCGTACCCGAGCTTCGCGACCATCACCACGACGACGGCCAGCAGCACCCACCGCACGAACGAGCTCCCCCGGCCCAGTGCCATGTGCGACCCGAGTTGCGCGCCCACGATGTTCCCGACCGCCAGCATCAGCCCGAGTAGCCACAGCACGTGGCCCTGCGCCGCGAACACCGCGAGGGCGCCCAGGTTGGTGCCGGTGTTGATGACCTTCGCCATCGCGGAGCTCTCCAGAAAGCTCGTTCCGACAAGCGCGGTCAGCGTGATGATCAGAAACGTCCCGGTGCCCGGGCCGAGCACGCCGTCGTAAAAGGCGATGACGACACCGCAGACCACCAGCCCGAGGATGACGGACCACCGCGACTTCCCCGCCACGTCGTGCGAGCCGAAACGCGGATTGAGCGCGACGAACAGACCGACCGCGACGAGCAGTACAAGCACGATCGGAGTGAAGACCTCGGCGGGCAACAAGCCTGCGACGAATGCACCGAGAGCCGAGAAGATCACCGCGCAGGCGAAGACCGGAGCGAGGCGTCGAACATCCATCGGCACCCGACGGGAGTAACGCCAGGCAGCCGAGGACGTCCCGAAGATCGCCATCAGCTTGTTGGTCCCGAGCGCAGTCGCTGGCACCAGTCCGGGGTTGGTGATCAACAACGCCGGGATCATGATGAGGCCACCGCCACCGACGACGGCGTCGACCCATCCTGCCGCGACCGCAGCGACGAGCAGCGCGACGACGTCGACGCTCACCGACCGCGAGGCCCCGGTACGAGCGTCGTCGCAGACCGCGACCTCACGACTCGGGCGCGACCTCGACGATCAGCTCGACCTCCACCGGCGATGCCAATGGAAGCTCGGCGACGCCGACCGCGGAACGTGCGTGGACTCCGGCGTCGCCGAAAATGTCGGCGAGGAGATCCGACGCGCCGTTGAGGACCTGCGGTTGACCGGAGAAGCCGGGTCCGGAGGCGACGTACCCGGTCACCTTCACGATGCGGGTGATCGAGTCGAGGCCGACCAGCGCGTCGATCGCCGACAACGCATTGAGCGTGCACTGTCTTGCGGCACTGATCGCCTGATCGGGGGTCACGGTGCCGTCTGCGCCCTCGTGGACCTTGCCCCGGAACTCGAGTGCGCCGGAGACGAATGGGAGTTGTCCCGACGTGTAGACGAGGTTTCCGACGCGTACCGCGGGCACATAATTGGCCACCGGCTTGGCAGCGGGGGGCAGGACGATGCCGATCTGCGGCAGCCGTTCACTCCAGCTCATGGATCGCCCCTCAGCCCTTCGGTCGCTTCAGATATGCCACATGTTGCTCGCCGGTCGGGCCCGGCAGCACACTGACCAATTCCCAGCCGTCGGCTCCCCAGGTGTCGAGAATCTGTTTCGTCGCGTGCGTCAGCAGCGGCACCGTCGCGTACTCCCAGGCGGTCACTTCAGTCATGGACCCACCATATCCCGAGGGGTGCAGTGTCTAAGGTGAACCTGTGGCCGACAGAACAGCCGACGGGGGCACCCACCAGGAGACCGCCGACGTAGCGGACAACACGTGGCCGGAGAGCGCTTCGCGAGCGCGTCTGCACTTCGTCTCCGGTAAAGGCGGGACGGGTAAGACGACCGTCGCCGCGGCACTCGCCTTGGCGCTGGCCGCAGACGGCAAACGGGTGCTGCTCGTCGAATGCGAGGGGCGTCAGGGAATCGCCCAACTCTTCGACATCCCGCCGCTTCCGCCCAACGACACACGGATCGCGACCGCGGAGGGCGGTGGTGAGGTGTGGGCGTTGGCCATCGACATCGAACACGCTCTGCTCGAGTACCTCGACATGTTCTACAACCTCGGGTTCGCCGGTCGCGCGATGAAACGAATCGGCGCAATCGATTTCGTCACGACGGTCGCGCCGGGCCTGCGAGATGTCCTACTCACCGGCAAGATCAAAGAGCGCATCATCCACACCGACAAAGCCGGGAACCGCGTCTACGACGCCGTGGTGGTCGACGCCCCGCCGACCGGCCGGATCGGCAACTTCCTCGACGTCACCACCGCCATGGCCGACCTGGCCAAGACCGGTCCCATCCGCAATCAGAGCGACGGGGTCGCCCGGCTGCTGCACTCCGACGAGACCGTCGTGCACCTCGTCACGCTTCTCGAGGCCATGCCCATCCAGGAGACGGTCGAAGCCGTCGGCGAATTGCAGTCCAAGAACGTCAAAGTCGGGACGTTGATCATCAACAAGGTCAGCCCGGTGTACCTGCCCGCCGACCAGATCGACGCCATCGCCGAGGGGGTCATCGACGCTCCACGGATCGCGAACAGTCTCGCCGAGGCTCAGCTGCCCGTCTCCGACAGCGACCTCGCCGGATTGCTCACCGAGAGCATCGAGCACGCAACCAGGCTGCAGGCGCAACAGGTCGCCAAGGCGCAACTCGACGAAGTCGAGTTGCCGACGCTCGAACTGCCACTGCTCGACGAGGGCATCGACCTCGGCTCACTGTACGAATTGGCCGACCTGCTGCAGAAAGCCGGTGCATGATGCCGCTCGATCTCAAGATGGGATCGGTCCTCACCGACCCCGAGACCCGCGTCGTGATCTGTTGTGGCGCAGGCGGTGTGGGAAAGACCACCACCGCTGCGGCCATGGCCGTCTACGCAGCCGAGCACGGCCGGAAGGTCGCGGTCCTCACCATCGACCCCGCCCGACGTCTTGCGCAGTCGCTCGGCATGACCGAACTCACCAACGACCCCCAGCCTGTCGATGTCGTACCGCTCGTCGAGGGAGGCTCGCTCGACGCGATGATGCTCGACATGCGCCGCACCTTCGACGAGATGGTGCTCGAGCATTCGACGCCCGAACGCGCCGCCGCGATCATGGAGAACTCCTTCTATCAGACCGTCGCGTCGTCGTTCTCCGGCACGCAGGAGTACATGGCGATGGAGAAGCTCGGGAAACTGTTGGAGCAGGACCGCTGGGACCTCATCGTCGTCGACACACCGCCGTCGCGGAATGCGCTGGACTTCCTCGACGCCCCGCAGCGCCTCGGCTCGTTCCTGTCCGGACGGCTCATGAAGGTGCTCGTCGGCGGCGGACGCGGCGTGGGCCGCATGGTGACCGGCGCGGTGAGTCTCGCCATGCGTGGCGTGTCGACGATCATCGGCGGTGACATGCTGCGCGACGTCGCGACATTCGTGCAGTCACTCGATTCCATGTTCGGCGGTTTCCAGGAACGCGCACTGCGCACCTACGAGTTGCTCAAACAGCCGGGCACCCGGTTCGCGGTGGTTGCGGCGGCAGAGCCCGACGCACTACGCGAGGCGGCGTTCTTCGTCGACCGGCTCAGCGAGGAGTCGATGCCGCTGGCCGGGCTCATCCTCAACCGCACGCACCCGAATCTCACGAGCATCTCCGAAGAGGCGGCCCACGTCGCGCTGCAGAAGATCTCCGACGACCTCACGGCCGGCGTCCTGCGCCTCCACGCCGCGCGGGCCGCAACCGGAAAACGCGAGCTGCATCTGCTGCAGCGGTTCACCGCAGCTCATCCGACGGTGCCGATCGTCGGCGTCCCGTCGCTCCCGTTCGAAGTGGCCGACCTCGACGCATTACACGCTGTCGCAGAGGAGATCACCGGAAGGGGCTGAGCAGCAATCGGTACTTCGTTCCTGCGCAAGGGTTTCCCCGTACGTAGGAGGACCGAGGGATATCCCCGGTCAGCCCGCTGACACCTCGCGGCGTCGACGCTGCGCGGCGAAGAACTCCGCCCACGAGGTCACCTCGGGATGCTGACGCAACAACGCCCGACGCTGACGCTCGGTCATGCCACCCCACACACCGAATTCGACGCGGTTGTCGAGAGCGTCGGCACCACACTCGAGTTGCACCGGGCAGTGACGGCAGATGACCGCGGCCTTTCGCTGCGCCGCGCCACGAACGAAGAGCTCATCGGGATCCTCCCCGCGGCAGCGTGCCCGCGACACCCAGGTCAATCGAGTTTCGTTGGTCGATACCGCCGATGTCGCCATGAGCCGACCCCTGTCTTTGTGTTGTTGCGCGTCGTGCGAGGCCGGTGCCCTCACGACGCCCCTGCGTCGTTGCCGTCGAATGCTCAGACCCACTCCACGTCGCCGAATCCGTGAGGACGAGCCACTCAGAGATGCTCGTACCACTTCTCGACTCTGTTGTTATGTGAGTCACATTCTGCACTCAATCTAAGGATCTGTGCATTCCTCCGCAACCCCTGGCGCGCAGAAAAATGGCACAACCGTGCAAACCCGCAGGGAAACCGACAAAATGCTCCAGCGGCGGTCACCCGCACCCCAATTGGCAAGCGAATCCGCGCGCCGGCCCCGACCATCCGGGACCTCACCGGCGGGCCACGCTGATGTCTCAGAAATCACACGTATCCTGTCCGGTGTGCCGAAGTCGAAGAAGCTGTGGTCGCTCGCAGGGGCATGCGTGTTGGCCGGCGTGCTCGTAGCCGGATTGCTCTATCCCGCGGCCAGCGGCGTGGGTATCGCGTCGAATCGCGCGGCGTCGGCAGTCGAGAATGTCTCGTCGGAATTGTTGAGCGGAACGCTGCCCGAGGTCACCACCATGACCGATGCAGCGGGCACTCCGATTGCACGGCTTTTCGACCAATACCGCTATCAGGTCGGATACAACGACATCTCGCCGGACATGATCCGAGCGATCATCTCCATCGAGGACAGACGCTTTCTCGAACACGACGGCGTCGACTGGAAGGGCACGATCCGCGCATTCCTCAAGAACTCCTCGTCCGGCGAGGTCCAGCAGGGTGCGTCGACGTTGGATCAGCAGTACATCAAGAACTACCAACTGCTGGTTCTCGCACGCACCGAGGCCGATCGCCAGGCAGCCATCGAGACCACCCCGGCGCGCAAGCTGCGCGAGGTGCGCATGGCACTCACGATGGAGCAGTCGCTGCGCGACGAGGCCAAGCGCAAGGGACTCGACGACGCCGCGGCCAAGCAAGAGGCGAAGAAACAGATCGTGACGCGTTACCTCAACGTCGTGCCGTTCGGAAACAACGCCTACGGCATCGAGGCTGCTGCACAGACGTATTTCGGCAAGAGTGCCAAGGACCTCGACGTCGGCGAGTCCGCCCTGCTCGCAGGCATGGTGCAGTCGAGTTCTGCGCTCAACCCGTACAGCAATCCCGAGGCCGCGACAACGCGTCGCAACACCGTTCTCGACACGATGATCACCAATTTCCCCGAGCGCCGGACTGAACTCGAAGCAGCCAAGAAGGCGCCTCTCGGCGTTCTGCCTCAGCCGAGAACTCCGGTGCAGGGCTGCATCGGGGCCAACAACAACGGTTTCTTCTGCGACTATGCGCTGCAGTTCCTGGCCGAGAACGGGATGTCACGCTCGTCTGTCACGCGTGGCGGCTACATCATCCAGACCACTCTCGATCCGGAGGTCCAGCGCAACACGGTTCGGTCCGCACAGGCCAACGTGAGCCCGGACGCCGACGGGGTCGCGGGCGTGATGAGCGTCATCAGGCCGGGCCAGACGTCGCACGACGTCCTGTCCATGGCCTCGAGCCGCGACTACGGACTCAACGCCAACGCGTCGCAGACCGTGCAGCCCCAACCGTTCTCCCTCGTCGGCGACGGCGCGGGGTCGGTCTTCAAGATCTTCACCGTCGCTGCCGGCCTCGAGAAGGGACTGCCGGGCAACTCCAACATCCCTGTCCCGGGCAGCGTCGCCGTCGAGGGCATGGGTGACAGCGGCGGGGCGTTCGGCTGCCCGGCCAACTACTACTGCGTCAAGAACGACGGCAGGTACCCGGCATCTATGTCGATCACCCAGGCGCTCGCCCAGTCACCCAACACGGCGTTCGTCAAGTTGCTCCAGCAGGTCGGCGTGAAGCCGGCGGTCGACATGGCGGTCCGGCTGGGCATGCGCTCGTACACGGTTCCCGGGTCGTCCGGTTACGGGGACAAGAGCATCGCGCAGTACGTCAAGGACGGCAACCTCGGTTCCTTCACGCTCGGTCCGTGGCCGGTCAACGCGATCGAACTCTCCAACGTGGCCGCGACACTCGGCTCGGGTGGCATGTGGTGCCCGCCCAATCCGATCAAGTCCATCAGCAGGATCAAGCGCGATCAGTACAGCAACCCGGTGATGGACCCCGACGGAAAGCCTGCGACCACCCCGGTCGCGTTCAATCCGCCTGCCTGCGAGCGCGTCGTCGAACCCGGCATGGCGAACACGATGGCCAACCTGATGAGCCAGGACGACAAGGGCGGCGGCACGTCGGCAGGTGCAGCGGGCGCAGCGGGTTGGAACCTACCGGTCTCGGGTAAGACCGGTACCACCGAGGCGCATCGCTCGGCGGCGTTCGTCGGGTTCACGAATCAAATGGCTGCGGCCACCTACGTCTACTCCGACGGCCCCAACCCCTCGGGCGTCTGCTCGGGACCTGCCCGGCTGTGCGGCGAGGGCGACATCTACGGCGGTATGGAACCTGCGCGGACGTGGTATTCGGCGTTGACGCCGATCGCCACCAAGTTCGGCCCCGTCAGCCTTCCGCCCGTCGATCCGCGGTACATGAACGGCAACAACAGCGGCCGAATACCGCAGGTCACCGGCCTACCGGCGAGTGACGCGACCTCACGCCTGCAGGGTGCCGGTTTCAAGGTGAACCAGCTCGAGGTCGACAGCAGCCGCAAGCAGGGGACGGTGGTGTTCACAGCGCCATCCGACTCCGCGATGCCCGGCAGCACGATCACGATTTACGTCAGCAACGGCCGCAAGGGCGACAACGGGGACGATTCCGGTCCGACGCAGACGACCGTGCAGGTGCCCGGGGTCGGTCCGGTGGTCATCCAGCTTCCCGGCTGAGTGGGGCCGCCGACGTCGACTGGCTGAGATGGCAGCCTTCGAGGTGGTAGCGCTCCTGCGCTGGCGAGTATCCTGGGTGAATGTCTGATGTCCACTCGGATGCCGCATCCAGATTGCGGGCCGCGTTTTCCTCCGGGTCGGTTCGCCGGCCGCTGACGTCGCATCGCGTCGCACGTTCCGTCGGCGCGGCGGCAGGCCTCGCTGCAGGCGGGCTCTTCTATTCGACAGTGATCGAGCGCAACGCCTTCACGTTGCGGCACGCCACCATGTCCGTTCTCGAACCGGGCGCGGCACCGCTGCGTGTACTGCACATCAGCGACCTGCACATGATGCCCAACCAGCGACTGAAGCAGGCGTGGGTGTCCGAACTCGAGTCACTCGAGCCCGATCTCGTGGTCAACACCGGCGACAATCTCGCGCACCCCGGTGCCGTGCCCGCGGTGATCCAGTCGCTCGGCGGCCTGCTCTCGCGCCCGGGACTGTTCGTGTTCGGCTCGAACGACTACTTCGGCCCCAGTCCCAAGAACCCGCTCAAGTACTTCAAGACCGACCACGAGCGCACCCACGGGACTCCGCTGCCGTGGCAGGATCTGCGCGCCGCGTTCATCGAGCGTGGTTGGCTCGACGCGACGCACACCGTCCGCGAGCTCGAGGTCTCCGGAGTCCGGGTGGTGGCATCGGGTGTCGACGACCCGCACATCGAGCGCGACCGCTACGACACCATCGCCGGCCGACCGAACCCGCTCGCGCATCTGCGTCTCGGACTGACACACTCCCCGGAGCCGCGTGTCCTCGATCGTTTCGCCGACGACGGCTACGACCTCGTCATGGCCGGCCACACGCACGGTGGACAGCTCTGTCTGCCGGGCGTCGGCGCAATTGTCACCAACTGCCACCTCGATCGGTCGCGCGTCAAGGGACCGTCGAATTGGGGAACGGCGATGAAGTTGCACGTCAGTGCGGGCCTCGGCACCTCCCCGTGGGCGCCTGCACGTTTCTGCTGTCGTCCGGAGGCGAGTCTGCTCACACTGACGCCCGTCTCCCACGGCGACGCGGAATTCGACGAAGACCACTCGTTGCCGCAGTTGGCATCCGAAACGAGCTGATCAGCTCGCCGGGGCCGCAGACGACGAAGCCTCTCACAACAAGGAAGCCCTGACCTGGATTTCTCCGGGTCAGGGCTTCTACTGCTTCTCAACCACAAGAAGTACCGAGCGGATGCGATACATGCCGTCATCCTCAGTCGGGGTGGCGGGATTCGAACCCACGACCTCTTCGTCCCGAACGAAGCGCGCTACCAAGCTGCGCCACACCCCGTGTGCAACCTGCGATAGCTTACCCCCGCGAGCGCCCAGCCACTAAATCGCCTGGTCAACACCGCCGACGAGGTGCACATCCGATCGCTCGGAAGTACTGCCCACGACGCCGGACTCCGATGCGGCCCCGGCCAGCGTGACCAAACACGCATCCCGACCACAAGGACTCGGAACAACGGATTCTGAGACAAGGTTTGGCATCACTGTTCCGCAAAAGAGCACATGCGTCCCGCTGGTCACTAATGTCCAATTCAGAACGACATCTTTTGACCAGCGCGACCAGTTCATCGGAATCGACAGTGGGAAAGGTACGGGCACATGAGTAGTGAGTTCGAAAAGTACGAGGCAAAGCAAGGTACCGCATTCGGAATCACCGTCGTCGCCGCCGCATTGCTTTTCGTCGCCGGCATTGTCGGCGTCTTTGCCGGAATCTCCGCGATCGCGGGCGACAACGTCTACGTCGCCACCCCTGACTACATCTACAAGTTCAATCTCTCCACGTGGGGCTGGATCCACCTGATCATCGGCATCATCGCCATCGTCGTCGCAGGCGGCCTGGCGGTCGGTTCCGGATGGGCGAGGGTGTCGGCGATCATCATCGCCTCGCTCTCGATCATCGCCCAGTTCCTGTGGTTGCCCTACAACCCCTGGTGGGCGATCCTGATCATCGTCCTCGACCTCGTCGTCATCTGGGCCGTCTCGACGTGGGAACCGGACGTCGTCTGATCTGTTGATCTCGACGGCCAGGAGCGGACGGTCCCTCGAGGGTCCGTCCGCTCCGACATGTCAGCAGGGTCGTCGACCGGTGGGTCGCGCCGCGTGATGGCGACCACCCATCCACGGTGGCGTCGGCGTCGAATCCTGGATCGTTCCGCGCTCACAACACCGACACCAGGAGTTACCCGATGCACACGCCCCGCGCCGTTCGGATCCTCGTCGTGGTCGCCGCCTCACTGCTCGCAGTCACGACAGCACTTCTGTCGGCGACGACGCCTGCACGGGCCGACACCACACTGCAGCCCGTCAAAAACCTCGACGTCGAGCGCTATCTCGGAACCTGGTGGCAGCAGGCCACCATTCCGGCGTTCTACGGTCTCCGCTGCGCGAAGGACACCAACGCCACCTACACCCTGATCAATCCGACGACGGTCGGGGTCGACAACAAGTGCACGAGTTTCACCGGCCAGCCCGACGGCATCAAGGGGAAGGCAACCGTCGTCGATCCCAAGAAGAGCAATGCCGCGCTGGCGGTCTCCTTTCCGGGAATCCCGAACACGATCAACACCGGCTCTTTTCCCAATTACGTGATCGCCTGGGTTGCCGATGGCAAAGACCCCTCGGGCCCGTATGAATACGCCATTGTCGGCGATCCCTTCCGGTTGTCGGGTTTCGTTCTTTCCCGTGAGAAAGTCGTGAGCAATGCGCAACTGCACATGCTGCGCCTGAAGACCGAATCGTTGGGCTTCAATTCGTGCACGTTCCTGATCTCGCCGATCACCGGCGGCAGGTCGGACTACTCGCCGCAGTGCACCGTCTGACACCACTGCGGCGCCGCGTCTCGTGACAGAGTCGTGACGCGATACCGCGGTTAGGCTTGGACGAGTGGACACTCGGCCAAGCACGACCGCGCTCATCGACTCCGCCTACCGCATCGCCGACGATCTGCTGTTTCCCGACGCCGCCGAAGTCGACCGAACCGGCGAGATCCCGGCCAACCACTGGACCGCTCTTGCCGACGCGGGACTGTACGGGATTGCGGCGCCGGAGACCGCAGGCGGGCCGGGACTCGAGTTCACGCAGGTCATCGAGATCATCGAGACGCTGACCAGCGGCTGTCTCTCCACAGCGTTCACCTGGTTGCAGCATCACGGTGTGGTCATCTCGCTGGCGCACACGTCGAACCAGGCCCTCCGCGACGAACTTCTCGCGGAGACGGTGACAGGCCGCACTCGTGCAGGCGTCGCCTATGCCGGGGCTGTGCCGACGCCGCCACGCATGAGCGCGACCCGCACCGAAGCCGGGTGGGTGTTCTCCGGCTACGCGCCGTTCGTCAGCGGGTGGGGCAACATCGACGTACTCCAGATCTCGGCACGCGACGTCGACACCGATGACGTCGTCGCCGCGATCGTGCCCACGCACCCGATGTCGGCCGCGATCACCGTCTCCCCCATGCGTCTCACCGCGGGCAATGCCTCACATACTGTCAGCCTGCGGATCGACTCCCTGCCCGTGCCGAACGCCCTTGTGGTCGGCCAGGTGGCACTCGACGACTTCTTCGCCACCCAGAACACCGGCATACGGCTCAACGGCGCCCTGCCATTCGGAATCCTCCGCCGCTGCACGGCACTGCTCGACCGTACGGGTGCGACCGCCCAGGCACGCCGACTGCGTGAGCGGGGGAGCGAGATCCGTACCCGTCTCGACGGTTCGCTCGACGACGCCGACGCTCTGCTCGCGGCCCGCGCCGACGGCGCACAACTCGGGGTCGACGCTGCCGCAGCCCTCGTCGCCGCCGACGGCGGGCGCGCCCTCATCGCCGGCAGCGACGCCGACAGGTTGTCGCGCGAGGCCACGTTCACTCTCGTGGCCGCGAGTAGACCGGAACTGAAAGATCTTCTGCTACAACGTTTCAGCGGCCTGAACGACGACGGCTGACCGACTGAGCGCCTGCGTGTCGGGGAACCAGTGATCGATCACATCGAAGGGAAACATCGATGACCACAGTCCGGGACGCGACCTACCAACTGTTGCGCGAACTCGGGATCACCACGGTGTTCGGCAATCCGGGGTCGACAGAGGAAACGTTCCTGCAGGACTTCCCGGACGACTTCGACTTCGTTCTCGGACTGCACGAGGAGACGGTGATCTCGGCCGCCGACGGTTACGCGCAGGCGATGCGACGCCCGGTACTGGTCAACGTGCACACGGCGGCCGGGATCAGCAACGGGATGGGCGGTCTGCTCACCGCTGCCGCCAACCACACCCCATTGATCGTCACCGCGGGTCAACAGACGCGCGAGATGCTGCTTCTCGAGCCGTGGTTGACCAATCCCGCACCCGAGGCGCTGACGCGTCCGTGGACCAAATGGGCATATCAGCCCGTACGCCCGCAGGACATCCCCGCCGCCTTCATGCGGGCTATCGCCACCGCGCTGCAACCGCCCGCGGGCCCGGTCTTCCTGTCGCTGCCGCTCGACGACTGGGATGCCGAAGTCGCTGCGCCCGCGGTGATCCGGCAGGTGACCACGAGAGTCGCTCCCGACCCGACACTCATCGCCGAGTTCGCGCACGCTCTTTCGCATGCCCAGAATCCAGTGTTGGTCTACGGCGCCGACATCGCGCGCGGCGACGGATGGGCGCAGGCCGTCGCGCTCGCCGAACGCGTGGCAGCGCCGATCTATGCCGCACCTGCCTCCGAACGTGCACCGTTTCCCGAGGACCACCCGCTCTACGCAGGTGGCCTACCATTCGCACAGGGACCGTTGTCCACCGCACTCTCGGGCCATGACGTCATCGTCGTGGTGGGTGCTCCCGTCTTCCGCTACTACCCGTGGGTTCCCGGCGACTACATCCCGGCGGGTTCCCGGCTGCTCCATATCACCTCCGATCCGGACGAATCGTCCCGAGCACCGGTCGGCGACAGCCTGATCTCCGATCCGGTGCTGGCTCTCGAATCACTTGCCGCACTGGTCACTCCGCGCGAGACCACCGCGTCGATCACCTGTCGCGAACACCGGATGGCGCCGCACCGCTGCGCCGAACCACCTGTCGAGGGCAACCTCGACGACACCACGCCGCTGACGCCCAGGGCACTGTTCTCGATAGTCCGCGCACACGTTCCCGCCGACACGGTGCTCGTCGAGGAATCGCCGTCGAATCTCGCCGACCTCCATGCAGAATGGCCGATCACCGCGCCCGACTCGTTCTTCACGTTTGCCAGCGGGGCCCTGGGATTCGGACTGCCGGCGAGCGTGGGAATTGCTCTTGCAGAACGGGATTCGGGACGCAATCGACCTGTGCTCGCGATGATGGGCGACGGGTCGATCCAGTACACCATCCAGGCGCTCTACACCGCGGCACAGCACTCACTGCCGCTGGTCATCCTCGTTCTTGCCAACGCCGAGTACGCCATCCTCAAATCGTTCGGCGCACAGGAGAAGTCACCACATGTGCCCGGCCTCGATCTGCCCGGCCTCCACACCGCGCGCCTGGCCGAGGGCTACGGCGTCACCGGCGTGGTGGCGTGCAGCGCCGCCGAGGTGCGCCGAGCCCTCGACGACGCCGCAGACCGCACGGGCCCCACGCTCATCGAGGTCCCCGTGGATCCGACTGTTCCGTCACTGCTCTGAGCGGCTACTTTTTGACGTAGTCCCGCAGGAACAGCGCCTCGGCAAGCGCGAGATTCTCGATCTCCGACGGATCGACGCTCTCGTTCGGAGCGTGGATCAGACACGACGGTTCCTCGACGCCGAGCAGCATGATCTCGGCGTCGGGGAAGGTCTCCTGCAACACGGTGCACAGCGGAATGGAGCCGCCCTGCCCCTGCATCACGACCTCGCGCCCGTAGGCGGTCCCCATCGCGTCGACCAGTGCGTCGAAGGCAGGCCCCTCGGTCGAACCGGAGAACGGCGCCCCGATCGCCTCGCGCTCGATCGACACCTTCACGTGCCATGGCGCGACCTCTTCGAGATGCGCGATCAACGCGTCCTGCGCGGTCTTCGCGTCCATACCGGGTGGTACCCGGAGGTTGATACGGGCCCGCGCTCGCGGCGTCACCGCGGCGGACGATCCGGCAACCGGTGAGCAGTCGATTCCCAGTACGGTCGCCGCGGGCCGGGCCCACACCATGTCCGAGATACGGCCGGAGCCAACGATGTCCACGCCGTCGAGGACGGTGGCGTCACGTCGGAAATTCTCTGCGGGATAGTCGATGCCGTCGAACTCCTGGGTGGAATCCAGACCGCGCACGGTGGTGTTCCCGTGCTCGTCACGCAGGCTGGCCAACATGGCGATCAGCGCGGCCAGCGCGTCGGGTGCCGCGCCCCCGAACATTCCGGAATGCATCGCAGATTTTAGTGTCTCGACGCTGACGACCACGTTCGCGATGCCCCGCAGACTCGTCGTCAGCGTCGGTTGCCCGACAGCACAGTTGCCGGAGTCGCAGATGAGAATGGCATCCGCTTCGAGTAGTTCGGGATGTTCTGGCACGAAGTTCTCGATGCCCCCGGAACCCTGCTCCTCCGACCCTTCACCGATGATCTTGATGTTCACCGAGGCTCCACCCGCGAGTGCGCGCAGGGCCGTCAGATGAACCGCGATGTTGCCCTTGCAGTCGGCGGCACCGCGCCCGTACCACCGTCCGTCACGCTCGGTGAGCGTCCAGGCGGGAGACTTCCACTCGCCGCCGTCGTCCATCGGCGGCTGCACGTCGTGATGGAAATAGAGCAACACGGTCGGCGCATCAGGCGGACCGGGGATGTGCCCTGTCACCGCCTTACTGCCGTCGGAGGTCACATGCGCTTCGACGTCGTGCACACCGAGGTCGGTGAACGCCGCGATCAGCCAGTCGACCATCGCATCGCAATCCGGCGGCGGCTCACCCGCGGGATCGAAGACCGACTTGAATGCGACCATCTCCGCGAGGTCGCTTTTGGTCTGCGGCATCAGGTCACGTACACGGCTACGCAGGGTTTCGAGGTCCGTCGATGCGGTCATACTTCGAGTAACTCACATCCAGGCGTGTGTGTCACGCCGACGAACTCCGTCCTCACCCTCCGTGACATCCAGCCGGTGCTGTCGGCTCAGCTGGTACTCGCGCAGACTCGTGCCGAACTCCTGTCGGAAGCGATTGCGCAGCGTGGCCGACGAGGTGAATCCCGACCGGCGTGCGATGGCGTCGACCGTCATTGCGGGGTGGGTGTCGACCAGATGGCGAGCGTGTTCGAGGCGCCGGTCGGAGATGCACTGAGCCGGCGTCTGCCCACTACCGGAGAAGTGGCGGTACAACTGACGCCGCCCGATCTCGAGCAGCTCAGCCAACGAGTCTGCGGTGAAATCGGGATCGGCGAAATGTCGGTCGATCGCCTCGCGCGCCGCGGCGAGTACGGCACGCGAGTTGTGCGTCGGTAGCGCCGTGTCGTGCCCGAGAGTGTTGCGGATCAGGCTGATCGCGGCGAGTTCGTCGTCCTCGTCGATCTGCCTGCCCTGCGCCGCCGCTTCCACAGCCAGCGCCCGCACGAAACCTGCTGTCGCCAAACCGAATGTCGAGGTCGCAACCGATGGCAGCACATGTCCTGTCGTCGAGTTCAGCTCAGGCGCCATCCTTTCAGCCGGGATCATCAGCATCACCGACTCGCACACCGTGTCGAACCTCCCGACGAATGGGCTCGCAGTACTGGTGAGTACCAACTGGTCGGACCCGTAGCGCTTCTCGGTCCCATACTGCGTGAGGTGAAGTGTCCCACGCAGACGATGGACCGCCGCTATGACGAGAGGCTGGTCGGCTTGGGCCGCAACATCTTCCGCGGTTCGCTCGGTCCGACGCGGTGTCGACAGCTCACACAGAGTGTGGATGATCGACAGCGGCCGGTAGAAGACGGTGACACTGAACGCCTCGGGATCGCGCACTGTGGCCCGCCCGAAGGCCCTCGAATACTGCTCAATACCCCGCTTACCACGAAGCGTCATCGACGTGTCGGGCTCGGCAGCACCGAGCGCGCGCTTCCACGCCGCAATCACATTGTCATCGAGACCTGTCGGGGCATCAGCGGTCATGGATGAGCCGCCTTCTGTCGAAACTCGTTGGGTGTCATTCCATAACGCGCTCGGAAGCGGTTCCGCAGAGCACCGGTCGAGACGAATCCCGCATATTTCGCGACATGGGCGACGCTGAGTCCATCGGTGTCGGCCAGCATGCGATGCGCCAACTCCAGACGCCGTTCGACGATCGATTCCGCCGGCGAGAATCCTGCCGTCGCCAACTGCCTGTACAGCTGGCGACGACTCATTTAGAGCCGCCGGGCGATCTCATCGACGTCGAAATCGGGATCGCGATAGTTCTCGTCGATCAATCGCATGGCCGCCTCGCGAACGAAACGTGCGTTGTCACCAACCCGCAGCGCCGTCAGAGTGTGTTGGCGTATCACGGTCCGTACCAGGTCGACGGCGCCCAGTTCGGTCTCCAGATCGATGTCGGCACCGCGGACCGCTGACGCGTAAGCGAGATTCATGATGAACGCCGCGACTGCGCTGGCGAACGGCGACCCGGAGATGATCGGGCCCAACGCCTGTTCCCCGGGCTCCAGTTCGCTTGCGAGAAGTTCGGTCGGCACCCAGATACCCACCGGATCGGCCACGACCGAAGAGCTGTACGTGTACGGAGCCCTGTTGTCGGTGATCACCAGCCGGTCATCGGCGCCCAACGAACAGTGTCGGCCGTCTAGGTCCAGGGTCGCGGACACCGGCAGTCGCTGTGTCGCCACAATCACGAAATCCGAAGGGTAGTCGCCGATGAGTCGCTCGGACCTCGCGGTCGCACACGGCGTCCGCAACAACGCGAACGCCATGAGCACCGATAACGGGCGCCAGTAGGCGTACTCCTCCCACTCGACATCGGTGAGTGGCGTGACCTCCAGAGCTGGTAGGTACTCCGCCAATCCTGCCGCACCGACGCGGTGCAGCCGTCTGGTCGGGTTCGGACCGGGTGTCTCGGACACACCCGCGCGGCGACGCCACGCAGTCACCACGTCTGGCGTCAACGACTCACTCATTCAGGCAGTCCCCTCCAATCTCGCGGGGTTCATTCGTACACGTCGTCCTCGACGGGATGGCCGTGATTCACAGGACCTGAGCAGGCCATCCCGGCGGCTCGCTGGGCAGTGATGCTCTCGCGGTACTCCCGGGGGGAGAGGTCGTACTCCGCCCGAAAGCGGCTCCGCAGCGTGCTCGCCGAGGCGTAACCCGACCGTAGCGCGATCTGCTGCAGAGGGGCAGGTACTTCCTCCGCCAGCAGTTCCCGTGCCCTGGCCAGGCGACGGGTGGCGATGAGCCGGGCGGGTGTCGACTCCTCGGAGTCGAAGTGTCGATACAGGTGGCGTCGGCTCATGAAGAGTTCCCGCGCGAGCACATCGGCGCAGAAGGCAGGGTCGGAGTAGCGCTTCTCGATCAGGTCACGTACGGAGTCCTTCACCGACCGCGCGCTGTCGATCAATCGTCGCGAGTCGAGGTCTTGCCGGCTCAGTGTCGCGCGTATCAGGTCGATGACCACGCGCTCGGTGTCCGCATCAGGGGCGGGGTGCAAACCGACGGCGGCGTCGACGACGAACCGTCGGAGAAACATCGCGGTTCCCCTGGCCAATGGTCCGTTGGGTACGCCGAGGAGCACTTGATCACCACAGCGTTGTGACACACCGATCTCGGCTTCCGGTATGAGCACGGCCGTGAAGTCCGAGACAGACGTCGTCCAGTTCGTGAACGGCACATCCATGTGGATGATCGCCGCCTCACCCGGTCCGATCGTGTGCACCCGACCGTGCTGCTCGATATGACTACAACCGGCCACCCCGTTCAGTACGACGGCGACCAGGCCGCTCCTCGACCGCTCGACGGAAGCTTCCGAACGACAGATCCGGCGCGCCGTCGACAACTCCGCGCGCACGTGCACGCTCGACAACGCACGTCGGTACACCAGTGCTTCGAACACATCCGCACCGGCGGCGCCGGGGATCGCGTTTGCCGAGTAGCGCATGAGGCCGGTCCTGCCGGCATAGGCTTCCGGCGCCGGCACCGCCCGCGACAGTCCGAGTTTTGATCGCCAACGAGCCACGTCCGACGGTGCCAGACCGCCGGTGGCAACGGGATGGGTTGTCCCGGAGTATCTCCTCCGAGTCGAACCGCTCGCCGACTCGCGACACAGTCCACCAGAAGGTGCTTCAGTCGTCATCCGAGCCCAGCCTGCTGTCTGAATTCGACAGGGGTCATCCCGTACCGCGCCGTGAAACGGTTGCGCAACGTCGCCACGGAGGAGAACCCGGATGCCCGGGCAACGGCTTTGAGTCCGAATGTACCTGCACAGGAGAGCAACTCGTGCGCCCTGTCCAGGCGTCGCTGCGCGATCATCTCGGCCGGCGACTCGTCGAACCCCGAGAGTCGCCGATAGAGTTGCCGACGGCTGAGGTGCAGCATCGCCGCCAGGGTATCGGCGTCGAACGCGGGATCCCGGTAATTGCGGTCGATCACCTCCGAGACGCGTTCACGCAGGATCGACGGGCTGTCGAG
>NZ_BAFB01000102.1 GCF_000248075.1 Gordonia otitidis NBRC 100426
GAACATCAGGGTGCCGAAAAACTGTGTTGCAGCGCATAGCCATTCGGCACGCACCATGGTTCCGGGCGAGTAATCGACGGGTACCGTCACCGGACCACTGAGCATCAACTGCACGAAAGCCGCGGCGGTGAAGAACCAGGCGCCGATGAAATAGCAGATGTTGGCATTGGCGGCGCCCATCCAGATGCCGAGCCACGGCGCCGATCCCAATGCGAACAGTGCCGATCCGATCATGAAGCCCCAACACTGTTTTCTCAGCGTCGGTGTCAACAGCGACCGGCGCCAGTCGCTGTTGTCGAGGACAGTCGTGCTCACGACGGGTACCCACTCTTCGTAGACATGCAGACATCGATTCGGCGATCACTGCGGACTCCGGGTGGACGGCGCGTCGCCGCCCACCCGGATTCACGCATCAGTGGCTGAAGCCCGGGTGCTGACCTTCCTTGGGCAGCGGGCCTTCGAGGTCGTCGAGGTAGGCGACCTGCGTCTTGATCTCGGTGAGGAGCGCGGTCGCGAGATCGTGGCTCATCCCGTTCTTCACGACGATGCGCTGCAGCGTCAGATCAGACATGTCGTCGGCCATCGGATACGCGGGCACAAGCCACCCCGACAGGCGCAGGCGGTCGGCGAGATCGTAGAGCGTCCACTTGTCGGTGTAGCCGTCCTTGAGCTTCCAGGCGAACACGGGAATGGTGTCGCCCTTGCTGATCAGCTCGAACGGCGCCATCTCGCCGATGTGCTTCGACAGATATTGAGCGACGTCCAGAGACTCCTGCTGAACCTGCCGATACCCCTCGAAACCCAGACGTAGGAAGTTGTAGTACTGCAGGAGGATCTGTGCTCCCGGCCGCGAGAACGGAAGTGCCAGGGTGGGCATGTCACCGCCGAGGTAACTCACGTGGAAGACGAGGCTCTCCGGCAGAGACTCCTTGTCGCGCCAGACAACCCACCCGATTCCGGGGTAGACGAGGCCGAACTTGTGCCCGGAGGTGTTGATCGACACCACACGCGGCACCCGGAAGTCCCACTCGAGTTCCGGCTGGCAGAACGGTGCGATGAATCCGCCTGATGCACCGTCGACGTGGATCTTGATGTCGAGCCCCGTCTCCTTCTCGATCTCGTCGAGCTTGGCTGCGATCTTCTTCACCGGCTCGTAGAGTCCGTTGTAGGTGACTCCCATGATCGCGACGACCCCGATGGTGTTCTCGTCGACGTACTTCTCGAGATCGGTGCCGTCGAACAGCACGTGCTCCGGGGTGCACGGGACGAAACGCGGCTCGACATCCCAGTAGTTGCAGAACTTCTCCCAACACACCTGCACTGCAGCGGAGAGCACGAGGTTGGGTTTGTCGGTCGGCTTGCCCTCGGCCTTACGCTTCTCCTGCCATTTCCGCTTGAGTGCCAGACCACCGAACATGCAGGCGTCCGACGATCCGACGGTCGAGGTGCCGATCGTGCCCTCGGGATCGGGTGCATGCCAGAGATCGGCCATGATCTTCCAGCAGCGTTCTTCGATTGCGGCGGTCGCGGGATACTCGTCCTTGTCGATCGAGTTCTTGTCGTAGGTCTCCGCGTAGATCCGGTTGGCCTGATCGTCCATCCAGGTCGTCACGAACGTCGCCAGGTTCAGGCGTGCGTTGCCGTCGAGGATCGCTTCGTCGTGAACGATCTGATAGGCGGTCTCCGGCAGCATCGGCTCTGCCGGGATCTTGAACTTCGAGATCGTGGTCGCCTCACCGTTCCTCGAGAAGACCGGCAGAGCCAGCGAATCGTTGATATTGGTCTTGAACCGGCTGTGGGTGTGATGTGTTTGGAACATCGCGATTCTCCTTTGATGACGATTGGGATGAGTTTTTTTCAACAGTGTTGGTGCGGCATCGGATTCGTACGAACCCGAGGTGCCCTCAGACGTATGGCGTTGATCCGTCGATCCCTCCTCAGACCTCTACCGGCGGATACAGGCGATCCATGTTGTATTGCCTGTCCCGACGTGCCGCCCAGGTGGACACCGCGAGGAAAACCAGGGTCAGCGCCACCACGACGACCAGCGACACCCAGAAGCGGGAGTCGACGCCCCCCACCGTCAACTGTCGTAGCCCGGTGACGGTGTAGGTCATCGGATCCACCCAGTGGATGTATTGGAAGGGTTTGGTCGTGGTGGGCACCGGGTAGATACCGCCTGCCGACGTCAGCATGATCATCAGGAATGCCAAGGTCACCACGCGTCCGACCGCCGGCCCGAACAATGCGTTGAACATCTGGATCATCGCCAGGAACATCGCGACCATCAGGAGCATGAACCCGAAAGTCGCCCATGGATGTGTCGGACGCAGCCCGATCGCGAACACCACGACGAGATAGAGGATCGTCGCCTGCAGGAAACCGACGAAGAATGTCG
>NZ_BAFB01000101.1 GCF_000248075.1 Gordonia otitidis NBRC 100426
GGTCCCACTTCTGCGCGAGGGTGAGTTCAGGCAGCATCTCGGAGACGTTGTCGCCGACGAGGTGAGCGCCGAGCAGTTCGTCGGTATCGGCATTGGTGAGGAGCTTGACGAAGCCCGCAGTCTCTCCCATTCCGCGTGCTTTGCCGTTCGCGCTGAACGGGAAGGTGGTTGCCTTGACGTTGAACCCTGCGTCCTTGGCCTGCGCTTCGGTGAGTCCGAAGGAGGCGACCTGCGGCTGGCAGAACGTGGCACGCGGCATGAAGCGGTAGTCGCCGAGCGTCATGGTCTCCGCACCCGCGATGGTTTCTGCCGCAACGACGCCCTGGGCCTCCGCGACGTGCGCGAGCTGGAGCTTCGCTGTGACGTCGCCGATCGCATAGATACCGTCGACGTTGGTCCGCATGAAGTCGTCGATCGCGATGGCACCGCGATCGGTGAGCTCGACGCCGGTGTTCTCGAGGCCGAAGCCCTCGACACGCGGCGCGAACCCGACGGACATGAGGACGCGGTCGACGGTGACCTCGCCGTCGTTGCCCTTGGCGTCCTTGTAGGTCACCGTCACGTCGTTGCCGTTGTCGGTGACGGTCTGCACGCCTGTTGACGTCAGTACCTTCACGCCGAGCTTCTTGTACTGCTTGGCGATCTCCTTGGAGACGTCGACGTCTTCGTTGGGCAGAACGCGGTCGAGGAACTCGATGATCGTCACGTCGACGCCGTAGTTGGCGAGGACGTAGCCGAACTCCATACCGATCGCACCCGCGCCGACGATGACGATCGAGTCGGGCAGGTCACGGGTGAGGATCTGGGTCTCGTAGGTGACCACGTTGTCGGAGAGTTCGACGCCGGGCAAGAGCTTGACCACGGACCCGGTGTCGATGATGACGTTGTCGAAGGTGATCTCGCGGTCGCCGACCTTGATGGTCTTGGCGTCGACGAAAGTGCCGAAGCCCTCGATCTCGGTGATCTTGTTCTTCTTGTTCAGGTAGTGCACACCCTTGGCGCTCGCGTCGGCGACGCTACGACTGCGGTCGAATGCCGACCCGTAGTCGAAGCTCACATCTCCTGACATGCCGAAAGTCTTCGACTCATGGTTGAAGATGTGGGCGAGTTCGGCGTTGCGCAGCAGCGCCTTGGACGGAATACATCCAACGTTCAGACACACGCCACCCCAGTACTTCTCTTCGATGATGGCGGTGTTCATGCCCAACTGGGCGG
>NZ_BAFB01000100.1 GCF_000248075.1 Gordonia otitidis NBRC 100426
ATGCGCGTGTGCCATCTCGACGACATCGCCGAGCGCCCTTTCGGCCAGCTGTCCGGGGGCCAGCAGGCGCGGGTCTCGTTGGGGCGTGCGCTTGCGCAATCGACCCCGATCATGCTTCTCGACGAACCGACTGCGGCCCTCGACATCCACCATCAAGAGGGCGTCCTCGACATACTGCGCAGCCATCGCGACAACGGCGCAGCCATTCTGCTTGTGGTCCACGACCTTTCGCTCGCCGCCGCCTACGCCGACCGCGTCGCCCTGATGAAGCAGGGCCACCTGCTGGGCGTCGGATCGGTGCGCGAGGTGATGACCGCCGACCGACTGTCGGAGACCTACGACCATCCTGTCGAGATCTGGGACCACCCCGAGACCGGTGCCCCGATCATCGTCCCCCGACGACAGTGAGTTGATCGCCGACTCGCCGCGTCATTCACGCGACTGCGGAGCCCAGAGCGGGTGCCGATGCCGAGCGAGCGTCGTATTAGGGTGCACGGTGGTCGTCTGAACGATTCGGCCAGGGAAGGGCTGACAGGCAATGAGATTCAAGCGAGCTACGTCACACTGGTGTGCAGCGGGAGCAGCGGCTGTGGCAGTGATCTTGACCGTGGCTGGTTGCTCGGTCGATGGCGACGCGGTTGCTTCCTCGGGCGATGAGTCCGTCGATGTCGCCACACTCGACACCGGTCGATACCCCACCAGCCCCCGTCCGACTTTCGGCACCGTCACCGATAGCGTCGAGATTTTTCGCATCGACGCTCAACGGTTGGCACAGTATGTCGTCGTACCGTTCGAGATCGATCCAGACCTCACGTCGACGTCCATGCCCACCCAGGCGATCATGGGGTCGCCGGGTGGCTTGATTTCGGACTCAGCGAACAATGTGGCCGTCAACAAGGACCGATTTCTCTTCGGGTTCTCCGTGGCTGCGGGCACCCCCGACTCCCAGCTGCGACAGGGTAATCCACGCAGCCTGAACGCACTGGTGTTGCGATACGCGACGCCCGAGGACGCGAAGACCGCCGCCACGCAGATGGCGGCAGCCACTGCCTCCGACAAGAAGACTACGACGGGCACACTTGCGGGAATGCCGGACACCGTCACCGTCGCCGGTAGTACGGGCGACAACCGGCAGCTGATGACCTTCACTTATCACCAGACCTTCGTGATCTACGAATGGTTCGAGACCAACTCGGCACACGCCGACCTGCTCGAACCCACAGTTCGAAAGGCCATCGGCTTACAGACCGCACTCGTCGATCAGTATCCGATACGACTGAACAAGTTCGAACGCGAACAACGGGGTATCAAGAACATCGACTACCCGGTTCAGGACCAGAACAAAGTCCTCGTCTACGCCTTGCCATACACCGACGCGGAAATCGAGAACAAGGACTCGACGATCCTACGCAGCAGCGTGCGCGCAGTGTACGGACCACGTGGTATGGCACAGACAAGTGATGATCCGGTGACGACCTTCAGCACACTGACCAAGGTGGGATCCACAGCCAACGCTGTCGAGAAGTCCGTCGTCTACCGTGCGAACACACCCGAGGGCGCCACGACCATAGTGGACAAGTTCCGAGCGAGTGGTACATCGCGCGGATGGAAGGACATGCCCGCACCCCCCGGCCTCCCCAATGCGCGCTGCGCGTCCTCAGCCAACTCGACGAACAACGTCTACCAGTGCTACGTCAAGAAGGGCCGCTATGTCGGAGAGGTCTCCTCGACGGACAAGAAGGACGTCTACCAGCAGGCAGCTGCGCAGTATGTGATTCTCACCAAGGCCGACCAGAATGCTCACTGAATAAAGTCGCGGGGCCCGTCACCGTCATGGGCTTGTCCCGACTCCGCTGCTCACTCAGAACCGTGCGGTCGGGAACCGCTGCGCGCCGACGAGGAACCGCTCGTGCTCGGCGTGCAGCCGGTCGTGAAAGTCCGGTGTATCCGTCGGACCGAAACCGACGACCGGCTCCCGCTTCTCCAGCCGCGAGAACACCGAATCGCAGAACTTGTCGACGTCTGCCCCGTGTGCGTGGTCAGGTCCTGCCAGACCGGTCGCCACGGCGGGCGGGACGAGCTCTGATACCGCCACACTCGTTTCTGCGGAGCAGGACACCACGAACACACCAGCATCCGGCCGCAGTCCGGTAGACGACAAGCTCTCCCGTGGGGAGATGCAGAAGTGGGTTGCCTGGAAGCGTGCGACAGACACCGTCATGGACGCGGTGATCGCAGCGACAGCTCATCCAGCGTGTCGGCACCATCGCCGCACGCCACATCATCGCCACCGACGAGGGTCGCCGGCTGGCGGCGCACGCACGCACCGTTCACGCCGAGGCGGTCCGAAGCCACCTTCTCGAACCCTTGACTTCCTTCGACTCGCGAGAGTTCTGGGCCGCTGTGAACACGCTCGCGCGAAGACCAGTGGACTGATCGTCCGGGCATCACGGACGCGACGACGTCGCGTATCCCGGCGGGAGGAAGTTGAAGAAGTCGCGCGTCACCGCCACCGCGTTGTTGGAATCGGCGCCGCGGACGACGAGCGTCGCGAAGGCGAGGTCGCCGCGATAACCCGCGAACCAGGCGTGCGATCCGCCGTCGAACTCCGCCTCACCGGTCTTGCCGTAGATCTCGCCCTCGTCGGCGATCGTGGTGCCCGTGCCCTCGGTGACCACGGCCCGCATCATGGGCCTGACCTTGTCGACGACGCCGGGCTCCAGCTCGGGAGTGGGACCGGTGACCTTCGTCGGTTTGCCCAGGATCAGCTGCGGGACAGGCCGTTTACCGTCGTTGGCGACGGTGGCGGCAACAAGACTCAGGCCAAGAGGACTCACCAGCACCTTGCCCTGACCGAAGCCGTCCTCACTACGGGCCACCAGTTCGCTGGCGATGGGCACCGAACCCGACACAGCGTCGAGACCGGCGATTTCGTACTGCTCCCCTACCCCCATCGCCGCGGCGGTGTTGGCGAGATCCGACGGCCCCATCATGCTCGCCAGGTGAGCGAACGTCGTGTTGCACGACGCCGCGAACGCCTTGAGCATCGAGACCGTACCCAGCGAGAACCTGTCGTAATTGGGTATCGTTCGCGGACCGATCTCGATCTCGCCGGGGCATGGTACGAGCGAATCCGGTTGTGCGAGATCACGTCTGATGGCTGTCGTCGCGGTGACCATCTTGAACGTCGACCCGGGCGGGTAGAGTCCGGTGGTCGCGATGGGTCCGCTGGTGTCGGCCGCCTTGTTCTGCGCGACCCCCAGAATCCGTCCGGTTGACGGTTGGATCACGACCATCGCGATCTGAAATCGATTGGTGGCGTCGACCGCCCGTTGCGCGGCCTCCTGAACCGCGCGCGACAGGCTCAACGACACCGATGGCGCGGGGGTTGCAGCGTGGTCTGCCAGGACGTCGGCATCGAGGCCGTTGGGATTGACCGTCACGACGCGCCACCCGACATGACCGTCGACCTCGCTGTCGACGACCTTTTTGACCTGAGACAACAGCGTGGGGGCGAACCCGGGGTCCTTGGCGACGAGTTCGGCCTGCTCGTTGGTGACCACTCCGGGGATGGCCAGTTGATCACGCAACCTGTCGAACTGCGCCTGGTCGAGCCGGGTGATGGGGTACTGGCCATCAGTGGCCGTCGAGTCCTCGGCGATCTTCTGCGGGTCGAGTGACATGCCGGTCGCATTGAGCGCGGCGGTCAGACGGGTCACGGAGTCGGCGACGGACCCCTGCTCGGCGGCCTTCTTGGCGTCGAAGTTGACCCCGACGACGGTCCCGTTGACCATCACCTCGGAGCCGTCGGACTCGTTGACCGTCGCGCGTGGCGCCTCGACGATGCGCATCGACAGCCGTTGATTCGCACCGAGATCCGGGTGGATGTCTGTCGACGTCCAGCGCACCGCCCAGCCCGAATCGCTTCGGCCCATCTTCACCGTTGCGGGATAACTCCACTCGCGGCCGCGGGGTAGCTTCCAGTGATAGGTGACGTCGATGTCGGCGGTGTCCCCGTCGATGTCGGCGCGCCCGGTCTCCGCCGTCATCGACGAAGCACCCAACCCCGACCATGCGCCTTCGAGTCCCTGCGCCGCCTGCGTCGGGTTGTCGGTCAGCGAGGCCGCACCGTCGACGTCTCGTTTTCCGAACTCGGCGAGAAAGTGTTGCGCGGCCTGGCGCGGGCCGTCGTCGGCGGACGTGCACGCGGTGCTGCCGAACACGAGCGCAGCGCTGATCGCCACGGGAACAAGGGAAACGACGTGACGTCTGCGAAACACCATCGGTTGCCGATGATAAGGCGGCCGAGGCCCCGGACCCGGGAGGCTCGCGGGCCACTGCTCCGGGTGACGGCCTCTCAGTCCACCAGAACGGTGGCGAAGGTGCCCACCTCGGTGAATCCGACGTGTTCGTACACGGCTCGCGCAGGAAGATTGAAGCTGTTGACGTAGAGGCTCGGGATCCGTCCCTGCGCCTGCACGGCGGCGGCCACCGCGGCGGTACCGCCGGCGCCGAATCCTCGTCCACGTTTGTCCGGATCGACCCAGACTCCCTGAATCTGGCCGACTCGGCGTGAGAGAGAACCTATCTCGGCCTTGTACACCACCTGGCCGTTCTCGAACCGCGCGAACACCCGCTGCGCGGAGATCAACGCGGCCAGGCGGCGTCGATACGATCTCCCGCCGTCGCCGGCACACGGATCGACGCCGACCTCACCGATGAACATCTCGATCGCCGCCGGCAGGTAGACGTCGAGGTCGTCGAGTGTCACCAGTCGCACCGCCGGATCGGGAGCGACGCTCGGTGGTCTCGCCAATGCGAGCAGTGGCTGCGCCGGCCTCACCTCGCGCGCCGGACCCCATGCCAGGCTCAGCCGATCCCACATCGCCAGCACGAGGTCGGAGCCCCCGACGATCGACGAGCACACGCGCGCACTCGACAGCGCGCGTTCCGCGAAGTAGTTCATGTCCGCGGTCGTACCGACGAGCGGTATCAGGTTCGCTCCCGAGAAACACAATGACGTGGAGGGATTGTCGGCCGTCCACAGTTCGCCGCCGAGGAGTCTGGGGTCGATGCCGTGTGTCTCGAAGCGTGCGGCCACCATGCAGCTGGCGATCGGATCGGCACCGAGGACGCGCGCCACCGTCGGGGCGTCACGTGCGCCGAGCGGTTTGTCGCCCAACAGCCTCAGCACGTCTTTCCTCCCTCAGCCAGGAGCGGGTTCCCTGCACGGAATGACGCGCGTCGGGGCCGACACCCGTTGGTCAGGAAACAGTCACGACGGGTGCGCCCATCGTGCCTTCTCCAGTTTCTCCTGATTCACCCGCGATCCGCAGCGCTTCTTCGATGAGCGTCTCGACAATCTCCGCCTCGGGGACGGTTTTGATGACCTCACCCTTGACGAAGATCTGTCCCTTGCCGTTTCCTGAGGCCACCCCGAGATCGGCCTCCCGTGCCTCACCCGGGCCGTTGACGACACACCCCATCACCGCCACACGCAGCGGGACCTCCATGCCCTCGAGCCCGGCGGTCACGGCGTCGGCCAGCTTGTAGACGTCGACCTGCGCGCGCCCACATGAGGGGCACGACACGATTTCGAGTTTGCGTGGGCGCAGGTTGAGCGACTGCAGGATCGCGTCGCCCACCTTGATCTCCTCGGCGGGCGGCGCCGAGAGCGACACGCGGATGGTGTCGCCGATGCCCTGGCTGAGCAGTGAGCCGAAGGCCACCGACGACTTGATCGTGCCCTGAAAGGCCGGGCCCGCCTCGGTGACGCCGAGATGCAGCGGGTAGTCGCACTGAGCAGCCAGTTGGCGATAGGCCTCGACCATGATGACGGGGTCGTTGTGTTTGACCGAGATCTTGATGTCGCCGAAACCGTGCTCCTCGAACAACCCCGCCTCCCACAGCGCCGACTCGACGAGCGCCTCGGGAGTGGCCTTGCCGTACTTCTGCATGATGCGCTTGTCGAGCGAGCCCGCGTTCACGCCGATGCGGATCGGAATCCCGGCGTCGCCCGCCGCCTTGGCGACTTCCTTGACGCGACCGTCGAACTCCTTGATGTTGCCCGGATTCACGCGGACCGCTGCACATCCGGCATCGATGGCGGCGAAGATGTATTTCGGCTGGAAATGGATGTCGGCGATCACCGGGATCTTCGACTTCTTCGCGATGATCGGCAATGCGTCGGCGTCTTCCTGGCGAGGGCACGCCACCCGCACGATGTCGCAGCCCGATGCGGTCAGCTCAGCGATCTGCTGAAGAGTTGCGTTGATGTCGTGGGTCTTCGTGGTGGTCATCGACTGCACCGACACCGGATAGTCACTGCCCACCCCGACCGATCCGACATGGATCTGGCGGGTTTTTCGGCGCGGCGCGAGCACCGGAGGCGGACCGGCGGGCATACCGAGACCGATGGCGGTGGCACCGTCTGTGGCTGGTGCGTTCATCTCGTACTCCTCGAAGCGTTATCGGTTCTGTGCGCGGACGTCGTGTCGGGGCTGGACGAGTCGCGCATCAGAAGATCCTGATGGGGTTGACGATGTCGGCGGTGAGCGTCAAGACCATGAAACCGGCCATCACGATGACCACGGCATAGGTGATCGGCATCAGCTTGTAGTAGTCGACGACACCACCAGGCCCCCGACCGAACCACCTGCGCACGGTGTCGCGGCCCTTCTCGTAGCCGACGATCGCCATGTGCCCGCCATCCAAGGGTAGTAGCGGCACCAGATTGAACAGCCCGAGGAACAGATTCACGCTGATGAGCAGCAGCAGGAAAACACTCCACTGCCCGTGCTGGACGGTCTGTCCGCCCATCACCGACGCACCGTAGACACTGACCGGTGAGTCCGTCGCCCGCTCACCACCGGTCACCGCCGCCCAGAGCCCACTCACCTTCGACGGAAGCGAGATCAAGGCCTTGAACGTCTCCACCAGGAGTTGCCCGGTGAACGAGAACGTGCCCGGCACCGCGGTCGCGATGTTGTAGTGGTTGACGGGCTCCGGGGGTGCGTTGAGTTCCACACCGATCGCGCCGACCGTGATCGACTCGAGAGAGCCGTCCTCGGCCCTCTGCATGCGCTGGACCTGCGTGACGGGTACGTCGATACTCATCGTTGCGCCGTCCCGCAGCACCTCGAGATTCGCCGTCCCCTTGGTCTTCCACGTCGTGGTGATCAGATCCGCGTTGTTGTCGACCTGGTGACCGTTGATCGCGACGATCTGATCGCCGGACCGCAGCCCTGCCTCGGCGGCAGGACTCGGACCCGAACACGCGGTCGGGTTGCCCTTCGCATCGGTGGACGGAGCCACGCACGTCGCCTTGTCGACGTAGACGGGCGCGTTGTACGCGTCGGGACCGATCTTGGGCAGCCCGAATGCCACGGCGACGATGAATACGAGAACGAGACCCAGGATGATGTTCTGTGCGGGGCCCGCCAGCAGCACGACGAAGCGCTTCCACGGCTTCTGTCGGAACATGGCGCGGTCACGCTCGTCCTCGGCGAGCTCGTCGTAGGGCGTCATACCCGCGATGTCGCAGAACCCTCCGGCCGGGATCAACTTGACTCCGTACTCGGTCTCACCCCGCTTGGTCGACCACAGCGTCGGTCCGAAACCCACGAAATAGCGGCGCACCTTCATCCCGGTTGCCTGCGCGGCCCACATGTGGCCACACTCGTGCCAGGCGACCGACAGCACCAGTGCCAGCGCAAACAGCACGACACCGATCGCGAAACTCACTACTCAGACTCCAATTCGACGATCCCGTTGCAGACCTTCGTCCGGTGGCCTGCCGTCAGTCGGATGCGCGTGCGACGAGCTGAGCGGCGCGCTCACGGGCCCATGCGTCGGCGGCCAGAATCTCCTCCACAGTACCTGGCTGCGCACGCCACTCATCTGCGACGGCGAGCACATCGGCGATGATCCCCACGATTCGCGGGAATGCGATACGACCGGCGAAGAAGCCCGCGGCCGCCGCTTCGTTGGCGGCGTTGAACACCGCCGTCAGGCTGCCGCCCGCGCGACCGGCCTCGCGTGCCAGATCGATCGCGGGAAAAACGTCGTTGTCGACCGGCTCGAACGTCCACGACGACGCGGTCGAGAAATCACAGGGGATCGACGACCCCGGGACACGGTCGGGCCAACCGAGGGCCAGCGCGATCGGCAGCTTCATCGACGGCGGCGAGGCCTTGGCGATCGTCGCGCCGTCGACGAAGGTCACCATGGAGTGGACGATCGATTGAGGGTGCACCGTGACGTCGATCCGGTCGTAGTCGACGTCGAAGAGCAGGTGGGCCTCGATCACCTCGAGGGCCTTGTTGACGAGCGTGGCTGAGTTCAGTGTGATCAGGGGTCCCATCGACCACGTCGGATGTTTGCCCGCCTGCTCGGGTGTGACGTTCTCGAGTTGCTCGCGCGTCCACCCTCGGAACGGTCCGCCGGAGGCCGTCAACACCAGGCGTGACACCTCGTCGGCGGTCCCGGCGCGCAGGCACTGCGCGATCGCGGAGTGCTCGGAGTCGACGGGGACGATCTGTCCGGGTGCCGCGGCGTCGAGAACCAGTGCTCCTCCAGCTACGAGTGACTCCTTGTTTGCGAGCGCCAGTCGGGCTCCCGATTCCAACGCGGCCAGGCTCGGTCGTAGCCCGATCGACCCGACGATCGCGTTGAGCACGACGTCGGCGTCGACCGACTCGACGAGTCGACACATCGCCTCGTCACCGGCACCACCGTCACCGCCGAGTACACCGTCGCCGAGATCGACCGCGAGCTTCTCCGCGGCAACGGGATCGGCGACTGCGATCCGGTCGGGGGCCAATCCGGTCGCGCGGGCCTGAGCGGCAAGGATGTCGGGTGAGGCTCCGCCCGCGCCGAGTCCGACGACTTCGAAGCGGTCGGGGTGCTCTGCGATCACCTCGAGGGCCTGCACCCCTATCGAGCCGGTCGAGCCGAGGATCAGTACGCGTGTGCTCACCCGACCATTGTCACTCACCGGCCACTTCACGCAGGCGGGTGCACCGTGCGCCAGTGTTCGGCGATCTCGATCCGCCGCGGAATCCACACGCCGTCGTGCGACTGCACGTGATCGAGAAAGCGTTCGAGCGCCGCCAACCGCGCGGGCCGCCCGACGACACGGCAGTGCAGACCGACCGACAGCATCTTCGGCGACCCCTCGACGCCTTCGCGGTAGAGCACGTCGAAGGCGTCACGCAGATGCGTGTAGAACTGTTCTCCCGACGGAAACCCTCCCGGCGAGGCGAACCGCATGTCGTTGGTGTCCATCGTGTACGGCACGACGAGGTGATCGACTTCCTCGATGACCCCGTCGGTGCGACGCGGCACCCGTACCCAGTACGGCAGGTCGTCGGCGTAGCTGTCGGAGTCGTAGGCGAACCCGCCGTACTCGACAACGAGATCGCGCGTCTTGGGCGAGTCCCTACCGGTGTACCAGCCGAGCGGTCGTGAACCGGTGATCTCGGTGAGCAATTCGATCGCCGCCCGCATGTGCTCCCGCTCTACGTGCTCGTCGACCATCTGGTAGTTCAGCCAGCGATACCCGTGACAGGCGATCTCGTCACCACGTTCGACGAACGCGGCGGCCACCTCGGGGTTGCGGGCCATCGCCTGTGCGACGGCGAAGATGGTCAGCGGCAGACCGCGCTTGGAGAACGTGCGCAGAATGCGCCATACGCCCGCGCGGGACCCGTACTCGTAGAGCGACTCCATGCTCATGTGCCGGTTGGGGAACGACTGCGCACCGACCATCTCGGACAGGAAGGTCTCACTACCACGATCGTTCTCGAGGACGTTGTTCTCGCTGCCCTCCTCGTAGTTGAGGACGAACTGCACGGCGATCTTCGCGTTGTCGGGCCACTGCGGATCAGGAGTGGTACGTCCGTACCCGATCATGTCGCGCGGGTAGTCCTCGGTGCGGTAGTCGGCGAGAGAGCGTGTCGTCGGAAGCATGGCGGCATTCTCCCCCACATCGAGCGTGGCCGTGCGACAGGGCGTGGGGGCTGCCGCTATGCTCATCGTGAACTACTACTGATCGTCAGAGACGGCCGTGGCATTGTCGGCCGACTCGATCCGCTCCGGCACCGGAGCGCCGTCACGTCAGTTGTTGGGCAGTGAAATGTCAGTCCTTTGGCAGTGAGGAGCCACCGTGGCAAGCACCGAGGTCGAGCACGACAAGCACGAGCAGATCGACACCGGTTGGAAGCATGAGCCCGCCGATGCCCCCTCTGCCCGGTTCGGCTGGCACGGGACCGCCACCAAGACGGCGTACGCCGCCGGGTGGTTCTGCGTTGCCGCGCTGCTGTTCATGCTGATCGGCAACCAGGTCGGCCACGTCGAGGACATCTACCTGGTGGTCATCGCGGTCATCCTCGCGTTCATCCTGCTCTACAAGATGTTCAAGAAGAAGAAGTGGAGCTGAGCGGCTAGCTCGTCGTCTCCTCCGCCGCGAGCTGACCGCACGCCGCGGCGATCTCCTGTCCACGGGTGTCACGCACCGTGCAGGAGACTCCCTGCGCACGCACCCGCCGGACGAACTCCCGCTCGACGTCCTTGGGGCTGGCATCCCACTGCGATCCAGGAGTGGGGTTGAGCGGGATCAGGTTCACGTGAACCCGTGATCCGAGAGCTTTGTGCAGTTTCTTGCCGAGCATGTCGGCCCGCCACGGCTGGTCGTTCACGTCGCGGATCAGCGCGTACTCGATCGACACCCGACGCCCAGTGGTATCGGCGTAGTAGCGGGCGGCGTCGAGGACCTCCTGCACCGACCACCGGTTGTTGACGGGCACCAGGGTGTCGCGCAGTTCGTCGTCAGGTGTGTGCAGTGACACCGCGAGCGTGACCGACAGGCCTTCGTCGGCGAGTCGACGGATCGCGGGTGCCAGCCCGACGGTCGAGACCGTCACCGAGCGCGCCGAGATCCCCAGACCCTCCGGGCTCGGTGCCGTGATCTGACGCACTGCGGAGACGACGCGCTTGTAGTTGGCCAGCGGCTCGCCCATACCCATGAACACCACATTCGACAACCGGCCCGCGTCGCCGAATTCACCGTCGCGCAGCGCTCGGGCGGCCACACGCACCTGATCGACGATCTCGCCGGTGGACAGATTGCGATCGAGTCCGCCCTGCCCCGTCGCACAGAACGGGCAGGCCATCCCGCACCCGGCCTGGCTGGAGATGCACAGCGTGTTGCGATCGGTGTAGCGCATCAGCACACTCTCGAGGAGTGTGCCGTCGTGCAGGCGCCACAGCGTCTTGCGTGTGCTGCCGTCGTCGCAGGCGATATGTCGCACGGGTGTCAGCAACTGCGGAAACAGAGCCTGAGCCACCGCCGGGCGAGCCGACGCCGGAAGATCGGTCATCTCCTCGACATCGCCGTTGAGGCGGGAGTAGTACTGCCGAGCCAACTGGTCGGCACGGAACTTCGGCAGTCCGAGTTCGCTGATCACCGCGCGTCGACCGTCGGCGTCGAGGTCGGCGAAGTGTGTCGGCGGCAGCCCCTTCTTGGGAGCCTCGAACACGAGCGGTAATGACGTCATGAATCGATTGTCGCATGTCATGATGGGTGCATGAACCACGGCGACAAGCGCAGGGCCGACAACGACGTGACCGAATCCGAGGTATCGCCCGGTGTCGACCCCACCGAGCACCAGGCTCTGCTCGCCGAACGGCAGGAATTGCGCACCAGGATCGAGAAGGTCGAGCACACCCGCACACGCGCGACGTTCGTCGGTCTGGTCGTCGGTGCCGTTATCACGATCCTGCTGCTCGTGTTCATCCTGCAGAATCTCGAATCGCAGCGCATCGACGTGCTGTTCTGGGAGGTCAATCTGCCTGTCGGCGTGAGTCTGCTGATCGCCGCGATCGCGGGTGCGCTGATCGTCGCAATGGCCGGCGGCGCCCGCATGTTCCAGCTCAACAGGGCGTTGAAGAAGGCCAAGAACGCCACCGACTGACGCGATGACGAGTCAACCCGTCACGCGTCGACCTGCAGTATCGCCACACGCGCCGGAGTCGGTCGGGTCACCGTGTATCGGCGGATCGGTGGACGCAACGAGACCCTGACCGCGGTGCTGCCGTGTGAGGCGTCACGGCTGTTCGCCGACGTGCGCGCCGCTGACCCACACGTAGTCGGCCGAAAATACACACGAGCGACGGGGTCGTCACAGAAGTGCGGTCAGCACAGCCCAGACGATGAACGCTGATGGAAGCAGCGAATCGAGTCGATCCATGATGCCGCCGTGTCCGGGCAGCAGAGTACCCATGTCCTTGATCCCGAGGTCGCGCTTGATCTGGGACTCGACCAGATCGCCGAGGGTCGCGCACACCACCAGAACCGGTCCGAGAATCAGGCCTATCCACCACTGGCTGTCGAGGAGCAGGACGACGCAGCCGATCGCTCCCGCCGTCCCGACAAGCAACGACCCGACGAGACCCTCCCACGACTTCTTCGGACTGATCGCGGGTGCCATCGGATGCTTACCGAACAAGACCCCTGCGGCGTAGCCCCCGACGTCGGAGCAGACGACGACCACCATCAACGTGGCCACACGCGCGGCGCCGTGATCCTGGACCACCATCATCGCGCCGAACGACGCGAGCAACGGCAACCAAGCCAGCACCAACACACTCGCCGAGAGGTTCTTCAGATAGTTCACCGGTGCGTGATTGATGCCCTGAGCCAGCAACATCCACACCATCAGAACCAGAAGCGTGCCCACGAACGCCACGAGCACTCCGGTCGTCCCCCAGGGCCAACTCGACCAGATGATCGCCTGCCCACCGACGAGCAGCGGTATCAGCGCGACGTCGTAGCCGCCGTCGTGCAGGCGTTTGGTGACCTCCCAGGTGGCTATCGCGAAGGCGACCGCGACGACCACATACCAGACCTTGGGCGCGAACAGCAGGATCAGGATGATCCCGATGCCGAGTGAGAATCCGACGCCCAGCGCGGCGGGCAGGTCTCGTCCGGCACGGGACTTCTTCTGCTCCGCCGGTGCCGGGCGTTCCGGTGTCGAATCGTCCGACGCGGGATCGTTGGACATGGGTTGTGCGCGTTCCTCGCTCACACCTCGAGCAATTCCGATTCCTTGTGCTTGACCAGTTCGTCGACCTGGTGCACGTAACCGGCAGTGGTCTTGTCGAGTTCCTTCTCGGCGCGCGACACCTCGTCCTCGCCCGCCTCGCCGTCCTTCTGGATGCGCTTGAGTTCGTCGACTGCCTTGCGTCGGATGTTGCGGATCGCGACCTTAGCGTCCTCACCCTTGCCCTTGGCCTGCTTGACGAGATCCTTGCGGCGGTCTTCGGTCAGTTGCGGGATGGCAACGCGAATGAGGTTTCCGTCGTTCGTCGGATTCACACCGAGATCGGAATTGCGGATCGCGGTCTCGATGTCACGGAGGTTCGACGGCTCGTAAGGCTTGATGACGACCAGTCGGGCTTCGGGCGTCGTGATGGACGCGACCTGGGTGATGGGGGTCAGGGCGCCGTAGTACTCGATGTGGATCTTGTTGAACATCGACGGGTTGGCGCGGCCGGTCCGGATGGACCCCATGTCCTCGCGCGCCACGCCGACAGCCTTCTCCATCTTCTCCTCGGCGTCGAACATTGCGTCGTCAATCATGTCGGTTCCTGGTCCTCGTCGTCGTGCCGGTTCTCGTCGATTGGTTCTCGCGCTGTCGGTTGCTGCTCGCAACATCGCGTACTCATGGGATCGGGCCGCTCCCCGGCTGGTCGGCCCTCGCCCGGGTCTTCTACGTGCTCACCAGTGTGCCGATGCGCTCGCCCGCGACGGCCCGCGCGATGTTTCCCTCTTCCAACAGATTGAACACCAGCATCGGCATCTTGTTGTCCATACAGAGGCTGAAAGCCGTCGCGTCCGCCACTTTGAGCTCTTTGTCGAGCACTTCGCGGTGGGTGACCTCTCGATACAGCGTGGCATCGGGATTGGTACGCGGGTCGTCACTGTAAACGCCGTCGACCGCCTTGGCCATGAGCACCACCTCCGCCTTGATCTCCAGCGCTCGCTGAGCGGCCGTGGTGTCTGTGGAGAAGTAGGGCATTCCCATGCCTGCGCCGAAGATCACGACGCGCCCCTTCTCGAGGTGGCGTTGGGCGCGCAACGGAAGGTACGGCTCGGCGACCTGACCCATCGTGATGGCCGTCTGCACACGGGTGTTGATGCCGCGCTTTTCCAGGAAGTCCTGAAGAGCCAGACAGTTCATCACCGTCCCGAGCATGCCCATGTAGTCCGATCGTGCACGGTCGAGGCCACGTTGCTGCAGTTCGGCTCCGCGGAAGAAATTACCGCCGCCGATGACGACCGCCACCTGCACTCCCGAGATCACCACCTCGGCGATCTGGTCTGCGACAGTGCTCAGGACATCGGGGTCGAGGCCGACCTGACCGCCCCCGAACATCTCGCCACCGAGCTTGAGCAGTACGCGGTGGTAGCCCTTACGTGCGGGCTCGGGGGAATCGGGGGTTTCGCTCATCAACATCCTCACTCGTCGGTTCGCCTCGTCCATCTTATGGGGAGGCCGCCCTCGTCGTGATCGAGGTTGCCGATCCACGTGTCACTCCGACGCCACCTGACACGGCCCCGCTCTGCGCAGTGGGCCACGCCTCACAGGGGTCGGGGCCGATGGCACAGTTCAGCGACGGCGGACATCGACGAACAGACTCCGCAACGCCGGTCTGTCGTCGAGCACGGGATACGACCGCTGCAGGCTGTGGGTGCCGTCGCCCTCCATCGCGAATGTGACCAGGGGGCTGCCGGAATCCGGGACCGACACCCGGGACAGGAATGTCGCGACGATCTGCCGCGACATGGGGCCGAGTTGGTGGAGCGGGCGATTGCGATGCATCCGCCGTCCGAGGTTGACCTGACCGATGGCGTCGACGCCGTGCTCTGCGAGCGTGTCGAGCAGAATCCCGATCTCGACGCCGTATCCGGGAGCGAACGGTATCGACGTCAGCAACTCCCGGGTACCGGCGTACTCGCCGGCCAGTGGCTGGATCAACCCGCACAATTGCGGACACAGTGCCGCGATCAACGGCCGCACGGTCAGTTCGGTGACCCGTCCGCCACCCGACGGATCGACACCGTCGACCCCCATCAGTGGGCGCCGGTAGTAGCCCTTCACGAGACGCAACTCCGGCGTGGTGAGCAACGGGCCGACCAGTTTGGGCACGTAGGTGGGATCCGGATCGACGAGGTCGCTGTCGACGAACGCGACGATGTCACCGGTCGTCGTCGCCAACGATCGCCACAGCACCTCCCCCTTGCCCTCAACGACAGGCACACCGTCGAGGGCCGACTCGCGCGACTCGACCCTCGCCCCCGCGGCACGTGCGACCCCGATGGTCGCGTCAGTGGACCCGGAATCGACGACGACCAACTCGTCGACCAGCGTGCCGACCAGGGGCATGATGCTCTCGACGACCCGGCCAACGGTCCGCTCCTCGTTCAGGGCGGGCAGCACGACCGAGACCGTCGTGTTCCCGTTCCTCTTTGCCGTGAGAAGATCCTCGATCCTGAAGTCAGGTCTTTCCCAGGTGTTCGACTCCAACCAGGTGGCCGAACCCTGCGACGCCGAAATCGTCATCGATGCCTGATGTCCCTCGGCAGCGCAGGTCTGCCCGGTCGGATGTCGTTGACTCATTTCCGCAATGCCGCCTTGAACTGCGGCCACGCACGGTGCAGTTCGTCCTGCCAGTAGGGCCACGCGTGCGTGCCGCCCTGATAGAAGTGGAATGTCGCAGGCACACCCATGTCCCGCATGCGACGCGCAAGGTTCCGGGAACATTGATCGGTCGCCGTCTCGATGGCCGCGCCGACAGCGATCTGCTCGGCGAGTTTCTCCCCGCTCCCGTCGATCCCGGGTCCGTCGATCGTGTCGTAGCGACCGGGCATCCCCGAGCCGTTCGAGACATACACCGACTTGCCGCGGAACTTCTCCACGTGCAGATACGGATCATTCTCGCGCCACGACGGCGCGGTCGGCGGCCCCCACATGTTCACCGTGTTCCCACCACCACGCCCCTCGACGACCAACCGCACCGCCGCCTGACCCGCGGGATCGCTGGTCTGCGCGCAACCGCTGAACGATCCCAGCGCCCGGTACAGCGTCGGGGCGTGCAACGACAGTTGAAACACCGACGTGCCCGCCATGGAGATGCCGGCGATGGCGTTGCGCCCGTTGCCACCGAAACGTTCGTCGATGACCGACGGCAGTTCGGCGGTCAGGAACGTCGCCCATTTCTGCACGCCCAGCTTCGCGTCCGGGCGCAGCCAGTCGGTGAAGTAGCTTGCGGCACCGCCCATGGGCACAACGACATTCACGTCTTCGTGCGCGAAGAACGTACGGATGTCTGTCTGATCGAACCAACTGCTGCCACCGTCACCGCCTGCGGCGCCGTTGAGCAGGTACAGCGTGGGGGCAGCCGTGCCGGAACGAGACGGTATCACCTTCACAGGCACGGCGCGTCGCATCGCGGGCGAGGCCACTTCGAGGTCGATCTCGTTGGGCGCCAGAACGTTCTGAGCAACAATCCGCGTCTGCTCCGGACCGGCCAGCGCTTCCGGTACCGCTACGACGCCGCCGCCGAACACACACGCCGCCGCTGCGATCGCCACGAGTCTCGCGCGCCACACGCCTGTCTCGAACGTCAACCGACGACGGACGCGCGCATCGGCAAAGCAGATTGCAGACTTCACTCGACTCCCCCACTTCATCTGTGTGTCACGATGTCGATCCCCGCCCCGGCCGACACACCGTCGTGCCCTACTACCGAAGGGACGTGGCCGAGCACGGCCCTATGCGTTGCGACCCCACCGTCGCCATCCTTGGAAATCGGGAAATCATTGAGCCGCACGACCACATTGGAGCCCGATGCGGGCAGTGTGCCGTACCCGATATCCAATTGTCCACCGGTTACACAAACGTGGAAAAGTTGATCTTTTGACCCATTTCTGCAGCCGACCACTACTGATGAAGTTGGTCCATCGACCCACTTTCACACCTACCGAAATACGCGACTCCTGGTCATTTGATCCACTTCGATTCGTCTGGTGGTCAACAGATTTCGCGTGTCGTCGACCCCACACTTTCGTCGCTGTCGACAATTGCCGCAATTGCGTTGTTGCGGTAGCGTCGCTGAAATATTGCGTGACGTGACGCTTACCGTCGTGGCGTGAGGGGAAATCGGGGGATGCACTCATCGACCACCAGACAGAATTGAGGTTGTATCGATGGTGAATTTCGGGCTGATCGACGAATGGCAGCCACGCGCCGGCCGAGTGACGAGTTGGACGCTGTCGCCCGAGGCGATTGCCACGGGAGCGAAAGCACCCCTCCATCCGGTTCCGCCGTCGCATCAACAGGAGGAGTACCTTCACGCGGCACTGCGCAACGAATCCGCGGGTTTTCGCTTCTCACGACTCTGCTTGGAAGCCTTCGACTTTCAGAGCCCGCTCGATCCTGACGCCTTCGCGCGCGCGGTGACGACATTCCTGCGCCGCCACGATACCTATCTCTCCTGGTTCTCGGTCGAAGCAGACGGCACCATCGCGCGACACGTCGTCGACCCCGACATCGTCGAATTGTCGTCGACCGAGCACGGTGACATCGCGAACCCCGCCGACATCAGAACCCTGGTGTCCGACAACACTCCCGGTCCGTTCGCATGGAACTGTTTCACTTTCGGAGCAATCGAATGGGACGGCGGCTTCACTTTGTACGCCGCGGTCGACCATCTCAATACCGACGGTATTTCACAGGCGCTGACCTGCGTCGAATTGATCACCCTTTACTCCAACGAGGCATTCGGACTCGACAACCCTGTTCCCGAGATCGGCAGTTACCTTCGCTATTGCGAACACGAGCGCTCGGTCTCGCGAGAACTGACACCCGAGTCGAACGAGGTGCGCCGGTGGATCGAACTGATTCGCAACAATGGCGGCGAACTGCCCCATTTCCCCCTGCCGCTCGGCACGGACTCCGAGGGCTACACGCGCAGTGGACATGTGACCGAGAGCGTCTTCGACGAAGCCGCCGCGCAGAGGTTCGAGAAGACCTGCAAGGAGAACGGTGCCAACATGACCGCGGGACTTCTCGCGGTGGCTGCGATCGCGTATTGCGAATTCACCGGCGAGGCAGAGTATCTCGCGATGACACCCAAGAGCACACGGGCCGCGGGGCGCGAGTTGAACTCGGTCGGATGGTTCACCAGTTTGATTCCCGTTCCGATCAAGGTGGGTCCGGCTGCAACCTTCACCGACATCGCCACCGTGGCCGGCCGGAGCTACACGAAAGGAAAAGAACTCACCGACGTCTCGCTGCACCGGGTGGCACAGTTGGTCGGCAACGACGACGGCATCGACATCCCGGTCGGCTGGACCGTTCCCATGTTCTCCTACATCGACGTCCGTAAGCTGCCCGGGGTCGACCTCTTCGACGCCATCAACGGCTGCCTCTACGGCAATCGCGGCAGCAGCGAGGAAGTATTCATGTGGGTCAACAGATTCACCGACCACACCTCGATGAGCTTCCTGTTTCCGGACACCGACGAGGGCCGCGACTCACTCGCCCTGTACGCCGAGAAGGTCAAACACATCATGCGGATCGTGGCCGACCAGGGCGATTATCAGCCGCAGTTTTCGCACGCGAACTGATCGGACGTAGCCTCATGGCGGCCAACACCACGCCGGTGGTGTCCCCGAGCAAGTCGGCCGACACGTCGCCCCGTGCTGCATGGCTTGCACTGGCAGGATGTCTGCTCGGACTTTTCATGCAGATGCTCGACACCACGATCGTCAACATCGCACTTCCCGACCTGACCGTCGAGCTCGGTGCCTCGACCTCCGAGCAGCTGTTCGTGCTCAGCGTCTACACCCTGGCTTTCGCGTGCACACTGTTGACGGCAGCGACGCTCGGTGGACGGCTCGGGCGGCGTCGGCTCTTCATCGTTGCGATGGTCGCCTTCACTGTCACGTCGGTCTTGTGTGGGCTGGCACGCAGCCCCCTCGAGTTGATCATCTGCCGCGGCGCGCAGGGGATGAGTGCGGCGCTGATGTCTGCGCAGACGCTCGCGCTCATCGCCGCGCTGTTCCCCAAGTCGCGGCACGGGATGGTGTTCGGAATCTACGGTGCCGTCGCGGGATTGGCCGCGATGCTCGGACCGGTGCTCGGAGGACTCCTGGTGACCGGCGATCTGTTCGGCTGGGGATGGCGTGCGATCTTCTTCGTCAACGTCCCGATCGGCGTGCTCGCCTGTGTACTCGCAGCGCGGCGGCTTCCCCGGATGCGCGACGACTCGTCGCCCCGACTCGATCTCGTCGGAGTTGCCCTGTCGACCGCAGGCCTCTTCCTTCTGCTCTATCCTCTGGCGGTGGGCCGTGAGCAGGGTTGGCCACCGCGCCTGTGGGCGATGATGGGTGCGGCGATCATCCTGTTGGGCTTATTCGTCGTGGCGGAACATCGACTGCTCCGTCACGGCGGCGCCCCACTGTTGCGACTCGACCTCTTCGCGTCGCGACGCTTCTCGGTGGGCCTGATGCTGTCGTTGCTGTTCTTCAGCGTGTTCGCCGGATTCTTCTTCACCGTCTCCGTGGCAACGCAGTTCGGGCTAGGCTACTCGGCGTTACGCACCGGTCTGCTCGCCCTGCCATTCGCGCTGGGGGCCGCAACCGGTTCGGTGGCCTCGCCGCTCGTCGTCCGTCGACTCGGCCCCTCGCTCACGCTGTGCATCGGCGTCGCAGTTCTGTCGGCTGGTCTGGCCTGGCTGGCCGCGACGCTCGCACCCGAGACCGCGTCGCTGTCGGTGCCGGCCGTGATCACCCCACTGGTCGTCGGCGGCATCGGCACAGGCTTCTTCATCGCTCCTCTCCAGACAGCGATCCTGTCGGACACGAACGAGAACACCATCGGTTCGGCGTCGGGCTGTGTGCCGACAGTCCAGCAGATAGGCGCGTCGATCGGACTGGCCGTGGTCACCATCTTCTTCTTCGGACAGGTGGCGGCCCAGTCGGCGGATGCGGTGCCTGCGGCTCGCACGAACTTGTCGGCCGCGCTCGAGCACACTGCGGTCGATCCGATGTTCCGCGGCGCGGTGGTCGATCGTTTCGCCGATTGCGCATCGGCTCAGTTGACCTCAGCGCATCCGGAGCGCCCGGCGCCGGGATGCTCGACGTCGAGTTCGGCTCAGCAAGG
This sequence comes from Gordonia otitidis NBRC 100426, assembly GCF_000248075.1. GTDB lineage: Bacteria > Actinomycetota > Actinomycetes > Mycobacteriales > Mycobacteriaceae > Gordonia > Gordonia otitidis. Next base: position 20,229 of record NZ_BAFB01000100.1, read on the forward strand.
CGTCGCGGCCACGGTCGCCCGCCAGGCGGCACCCGAACTCAAAGTGGCCGGTCGACGCGTGGCCGCGCAGAGTTTCGTCGGAGCTTTTCGGGCGACCCTCTGGGTGCTCGCGATCCTCGGGGGTGTGATCGCCGTGCTGTCACTCGCGCTCGGACGTCGCCCGACGGACTGAACACGATCACGAAACACCGATGCCCGCATCCGGATTCGGATGCGGGCATCGGTTGTCATCTCGCGCCGATGGCTCGGCGCGGTCGTGTCAGGACTGACCGACCTCGAAGCGGGTGAACGCCTTGACGCTGGCACCGGCCTCGTCGAGGACGTCCTTGACGGTCTTCTTGGAATCCTTCACGAACGGCTGGTCGACGAGGACCGAGTCCTTGAAGAATCCCGTGAGGCGACCTTCGACGATCTTCGGCAGAGCCTTCTCCGGCTTGCCTTCGGCCTTGGCGGTCTCCTCGGCGATACGACGCTCGTTCTCGACGACGTCGGCGGGGACCTCGTCGCGGGTGGCGTAACGCGCCTTGAGAGCCGCGACCTGCTGCGCAGCGTTGCGAGCAGCCTCGGCGGCGGCGTCGCCATCGCCCTCGTAGGACACGAGCACGCCGACAGCAGGCGGGAGGTCGGACGCGCGCTTGTGCAGGTACACGGAGACGGGGCCGTCGTAGTAGACGACGCGACGCAGTTCGAGCTTCTCGCCGATCTTGGCCGAGAGCGCCTGCACGGCATCGGCGACGGTGCCGTCGCCGAGCTTGGCGGCCTTGAGCTCTTCGACGTCGCTCGTCTTGGCAGCGGTGGCCGCGTCGAGAACCTGATCGGCGAGCTCCTGGAAGTCGGCGTTCTTCGCGACGAAGTCGGTCTCGGAGTTGAGCTCGATCATCGCGCCGCCCTTCGCGGCGACGAGGCCCTCGGCGGTGGAGCGCTCAGCGCGCTTGCCCACGTCCTTGGCGCCCTTGATGCGGAGTTCCTCGACGGCCTTGTCGAAATCGCCGTCGTTGTTCTCCAGAGCCTTCTTGCAATCCAGCATTCCTGAGCCGGTGAGCTCGCGGAGACGCTTCACATCGGCTGCGGTGTAGTTCGCCATCGTTGGCGAGCCTCCTTCACGTGGTGTCAAAAGGTGCGGGTGCCCGCAAGACCCGGGTCGAGTCTCGCGAGCACCCGCCGGTGGCTATCTGCTACGCGCCTCAGGCGGTAGCGGGCGGCTCGGTCGCGACGGGAGCCTCGGCAGCAACCTCGCCTGCCGGTGCGGCAGCCTGGGTCAGCAGCTCCTGCTCCCACTCGGCGAGCGGCTCGCCTGCAGCGGCGTCGGGCTTGGCATCCGAAGAGGCCTGACCGGCGCGGGCCTGGACACCCTCGGCGACCGCCGAGGCGACCACGCGGGTGAGCAGTGCAGCGCTGCGGATCGCGTCGTCGTTACCCGGGATCGGGTAGTCGACGAGGTCGGGATCGCAGTTGGTGTCGAGGATCGCGATGACCGGGATGTTGAGCTTGCGTGCCTCTCCGACAGCAATGTGCTCCTTGTTGGTGTCCACCACCCAAATCGCAGAAGGCACCTTGGCCATATCCCGGATACCGCCGAGTGTCCGCTCGAGCTTGTTCTTCTCGCGGGTCAGCATCAGGATTTCCTTCTTGGTGCGACCCTCGAAACCGCCGGTCTGCTCCATCGTCTCGAGTTCCTTGAGACGCTGCAGACGCTTGTGGACGGTCTGGAAGTTGGTGAGCATGCCACCGAGCCAGCGCTGGTTGACATACGGCATGCCGACGCGGGTGGCCTCGGCGGCGATCGACTCCTGAGCCTGCTTCTTGGTGCCGACGAAGAGGATGGTGCCACCGTGGGCGACCGTCTCCTTGACGAACTCGTAGGCCTTGTCGATGTAGGTCAGCGTCTGCTGCAGGTCGATGATGTAGATGCCGTTGCGGTCGGTGAAGATGAATCGCTTCATCTTCGGGTTCCAACGGCGGGTCTGGTGCCCGAAGTGTGCGCCGCTGTCAAGCAGCTGCTTCATGGTTACGACAGCCATGAGTCTTCTATCCTTTGTGTGCAGTTGACATCGCCACCGGGGTGATGACGATCCTGGCGCCCGCCTCGCGCGGACCCGGTTGTCCGGGACCGCCCGCGCGAGGGATGCGGCTGCCGCACGCGACCTCGGTCGGTGCGACGCAACCTGATGCAGGCGCGCGAAGTCACCTCATCCGCAGATGAGATGCCCTACCAGCCTACGCCGCCCCAGCTCAGAACCCAAAACGCCGGTCGGTCGCCACCACCGTCACCTCGGTGGAGCTTTTCGGACTGTGCGTGCGTCAGATCTTCATGCACCGCCAGACCTCGCCCGAGCACGCCGAGAACGCACACGTCCCAGACAGCTCCCCGATCGTGCGGCGCCTCGTCGTCCTCCTCGCCGACATCGCGCTGACCAGCGCCCTCCTGCTCGGAGTTCCCGCCGTCGTCGACGCGCGCACGGCGAAATACGGCGCGCCGCTCGCACCGAGACCGACGGTGGTCACCGGTTTCGACGCACCTGATCAACGATGGCACGCGGGTCACCGCGGCGTCGATCTCGCCGTCGAGACCGGCGCACCGGTGCTCGCCGCCGGCGACGGGGTGGTCCGGTTCGCGGGGCAGGTCGGCGGCAAATCGACGGTGTCGGTCCAGCATCCCGACGGTCTGATCACGACGTACGAACCGGTCCGGCCGAGCGTTCGGCGCGGCGACCGAGTCGACCGCGGAACACCGATCGGAACGGCCCTTGCAGGGCACGCCGGCTGCCCTGTGGCTGCGTGTGTGCACTGGGGCGCCCGGCGCGGAGCGGGACGGACCGCCGCATACGTGGATCCACTCGGACTGCTCGGCGCGGTACGTGTTCGACTCAAACCTCTCGACGGGTGAGCACATGTCGACCAGACGAGAGGGACCGTCAGGCCCGCGGGTGTGCCTGGCGATGCGCCGCACGTAGACGTTCGACGCTGACGTGCGTGTACAGCTGTGTGGTCGCCAGTGACGCGTGGCCGAGGAGTTCCTGCACCACACGCAGATCCGCGCCGCCCTCGAGGAGGTGTGTGGCCGCCGAATGTCGTAGACCGTGCGGCCCCATCGACGGGCCGCCCGCGGCGTCGACGGCGCGATGGACGACAGACCGTGCCATCCGCTGATCGAGGCGACCCCCACGCGCGCCGAGCAGCAGCGCATCACCGGAACGATCCGTCGCAAGCGACGGTCGACCGTCGCGCAGCCACCGTGCTACTGCCGTGGCCGCCGGTGCTCCGTAGGGCACCGTCCGCTCCTTGTCGCCCTTACCGATCACGCGGACCACCCGGCGGCCCTGCTCGATATCGGCGATGTCCAGTCCACACAACTCCCCGACACGAATCCCGGTGGCGTACAACAGTTCTACGATCACGACGTCGCGAAGCACGATCGGGGCGACACTGTCGGGGGTGTCCGACGAGACGTCGGAGTCCGTCGGCACGTCCTCGTCACCCGAGGAGCGGCGGACGCGGCCCGCCGCACTGATCGCGGCGGCCGCCTCGTCCGGCGCCAAAATCGGTGGCAGGGTGCGGTGCGCCTTGGGCGCCTGCAGCCGCGTCGACGGGTCGTTGTCGAAGATCTGTTCACGAAGTGCCCACGCGCAGAAGGTCTTCGCGGACGACACCTGCCGTGCGACGGTGGTGCGCGCCGCTCCGCGGCGCGTGTGTTCGGCGAGCCAGGAACGCAGCAGGGGCAGGTCGATGTCGCCCACCTGAACCCCCCGGGCGCCGGCGAAGGCGACGAGCCCGCGCACGTCGGAGACATAGGCGCGGATGGTGTGCTCGCTACGTCCACGCTCGTGGCGCAGATAGTCGGCGAAGTCGTCGAGCACGGAGGCGGTCATAGATCAACAACAGCGAACGCCGCCAGCGTTCGCAACCGCACACGCGCGTCGTTGTCGGATCGTCGCCTCGGCGCCGATACGCAGCGTACGAATCAGCCGCGGCTACGAGCCCGGGACAGCCTCCCGGCCACCCGACCGGCCGTCGTTCTTCAACCGGCGACGCCCGCGGACTCCTCCGTCGCGCGCAGTTCGGACTTCCACTGCCGGAACCCCTCTTCGGTGCGCCCGCGCCGCCAGTAACCCGAGATCGACGCGTTCGCGGCGCTCACGCCGCGCTCCTTGCGTACGTAGCTGCGCAGGTTGTGCATCACCGCCTGCGCCTCGCCGTGGATGAACACGTGTGGTTCACCGTCGAGCCACTCGGTTTCGCGCACGGCGCCGATCAGCGGCGCGTTGTCGCCCGCGACGTCGTCGGACACCTCGCCTGCAGGACCACCGCGGTGGACCCAGGTGACCTGCACCCCGGCGGGCACGTTCAACGGAACCTCGTCGTCGGGTCCGGCGACCTCGATGAACGCTTTCGCTATCGCATCCGCGGGCAGCGCCTCGAGCGCCGCCGCCAACGCGGGCAGGCCCGCTTCATCCGAGGCCAGGAGATGCCAGGGAGCGTCGGAGTCAGGACGGTAACCACTGCCCGGTCCGAGGAAGTTCACCGCGGACCCGGGTGCCACGGTTGCAGCCCACGGGCCTGCGATCCCCTCGTCACCGTGCACGACGAAGTCGATCGCGATCTCGCGCTCGTCCTCGTCGACCGAACGGATCGTGTAGGTACGCAGCACGGGCTGTTGTTCGGGCGGCAGTGACCGCGACGCCCGCGGATCGAAATCGTCCGGGAAGTCGACGCCCGCGGGCATGAAGATGAGTTTCACGTACATATCGGTGTCACGGTCGGATCGCGGGGGCAGCGCCGCCGCGAAGTCGTCGAAGCCGTCTCCACCGAGATAGAGACTCACCATGTGGGGTGTGATCTGCTCGCGTCGGAGCACCGTCATCGAATTCACGCGCTTTGCCATGGAACCTCCTAATGAAACCCAGCATACGCCTCAAATTAGGGTGACCTAAACCGAGAGTCGCCATCCTGCGCCGTCCGCCGCGATCAGACCTGCGATCTCCAGGCCTGCCAGTGCGGCGCGGACGATCCCGAGGTCGAGGCCCGCAGCGAACGAGATCTCCGCGGTCGTCGCACTGCCCTGTCCCGGAATCGCGTCGTGAACCCGCTTTTCGTCGTCCGTGAGTCTGTCGGTCGGCCGATCCCGACCGCGGCCGGGATCACCCCCGCCATCCGGTATCGCAAGGGTGATGACCGAGGCCGCGTCGGTCACGAGCGTGCCGAGTCCGTCGGCGATCAGCCGGTGACACCCCACCGACGTCGCCGATGTGACCGGTCCCGGTACGGCTCCCACGGGCCGATCGATCATGCGGGCCCATGCCGCGGTGTTCGCCGCACCCGACCTCTTTCCCGCCTCGACGACGACAGTCGCCGACGACAACGCTGCCACCAGCCGGTTTCGCGTCAGGAATCGGTGCCGCGCGGCAGTTGTGCCCGGGGCGTACTCGGAGACCACCGCGCCACGACCGGCGATCTCGGCGAGCAGCCTTGCGTGTCCTGCCGGATAGTCGCGATCAATCCCGCAGGCCAACACTGCCAGCGTCACACCCCCCGACGCCAGCGCGGCACGATGAGCCGCCCCGTCGACGCCGTAGGCGCCGCCCGACACCACGGCCCACCCCTGCGCGCACAGTTCGCTTGCGAGTCGTCCGGTGACGTGTTCGCCGTACGACGACGCCGCACGCGACCCGACCAGCGCGATCGACGCCGCGGCAACGTCGTCGAGGCGTGCGGGTCCACGCACCCACAGCGCGATCGGTTCGTCCCCGTGCGCCGATGCGTCGATTCTCGTCAGCGGCAACAGTGACCACGCCGGCCATTCGGCGTCATCCGGGGTCAGCAGCCGGGCGCCGAGCGCATCGGCCTTCTTCAGATCCTGCGCCGGAGTGCATTTGTCGGCTCGTGCAATGGTCGGCCCGAGCACCGCCTCGTGGCCTGCCGGTACTCGACGAGTACGAATGGCGTCGGCTGCCGCTGCCGGACCGACGTCGTCGACGAGCCGACGGATCGCGGTACACGGCGGCTCGGCAACAGCGCTGAGGTAGGCCCACGCGCGCAACTCGGTATCGTCGTGCCGGGTGTCGGCGTACACGGTCATCGGTATCCCCCTCGGTCTCGGTACAGCAGAGCCTGAGCGACATCGGTTTCGGTCGGGACGTCGCCGCCGCGAAGGTCGGTCAACGTCCACGCGACGCGGAGGGCGCGATCGACCCCGCGCGTGGTCACACGCCCCTCCCGAACGCACATCTCGACGGGGCGAAGGGCCTTGGGTGGAAGCCGGAACTGTTGTCGCAGCGCGGAACCGGGCACCTCGGAGTTCGTGCGCCAACCGTGATCGCGCCACCGCTCGATCGCGGCCCCGCGTGCAGCGGTGACCCTGAGCCGGATATCGGCACTCGATTCCCCCGCGGCCATCGTCAGCGCCGTGTTTCCCGGTGGTTCCATCTGCACCCGCAGATCCACACGATCCATCAGTGGTCCGGACAGCTTTCCGAGGTAGCGCCGCCGGACCACCGCGCTGCAGACACAGTCGACGTCGTGGACCGGCGCGCACGGACAGGGGTTGGCTGCGAGGAGCAGTTGGAAACGCGCCGGATAGGCGGCCACCCCGTCGCGTCGACTGATCCGCACCTCTCCCTCTTCGAGGGGTTGCCGAAGGGAATCGAGGACTTTGGGGCCCATTTCGGCACATTCGTCGAGAAATAAGATGCCCCGATGTGCCAGCGACACCGCGCCGGGACGCGCCATACCCGTTCCGCCGCCGATCAACGCCGTCGTCGACGTGCTGTGGTGGGGCGCGACGAACGGCGGCGCGGTGATCAACGGCTGACCGGGACGCAACCGCCCGGCGATCGAATGCAAGGCGGTCACCTCCAACGACTCCTCCGCGTCGAGCGGCGGGAGAATGCCGGGCAGCCGCCGCGCCAACATCGTCTTCCCGATGCCCGGAGGTCCGGTCATCATCACGTGATGCGAACCGGCGGCGGCGATTTCGAGTACGTGGCGAGCCTCGCTCTGGCCGACCACGTCGGCCATGTCGGCGACCGGGTCGGCGGGTACGGCGCGCATCTCGCACACCGTGTCCAGCACACACTCCCCCTTCAGCCATCGCGCCACCTCCGACAAGGAATGCGCGCCCCCGACCTCGATGTCGCTCACCAGCGTCGCCTCACCCACCGATTCGATGGGCACGACCGCACGGGCGAATCCCGCGTTACGTGCCTCGATCACGGCGGGCAACACACCGCGAACCGGACGCAACCTGCCATCCAGCGCGAGTTCGCCCAGAAAGACCGTGCTGCCCAACGCCGACGTCGGAACCGCCTCGGTCGCAGCAAGTATCGACACGGCAAGCGCCAGATCATGTCCCGAGCCACTCTTGGGCATCTCGGCGGGTGCCAGATTCACCGTGACCTTCTTCTCCGGGAACTTCTCCCCCGAATTCGCCACGGCGGCGCGCACGCGATCACGAGCCTCACGCAGAGAGGAATCGACGTTTCCGGACAGGGAGAATCCCGGCAGTCCCGAGCTGAGAGAGGCCTGCACCTCGACGATCCCCGCCTTGAAGGCGTTCAGGCCAACGGAATGGCAGCGTCCCAACGACATCGCGCGCCCCTACTCGAACACACCGCGGTGATGACGCAGCGCGGCGAGTTCGGTGCGTTCGGGATGGTGGGGATCGAGCTGAACGGAGACGACGTCGACCCTGATGGTCGGCCAGAACGCGTCCTGATCGGCCAACCACAGTCGGGTCAACCGTCGGATCCGCGAGAGCTTGTCGGCGGTGACCGCTTCGGCAGGGTCACCGAGTACTCGACTGGCCCTGGTCTTGACCTCGACGATGACCAGCACCGACTCCTGACCGTCGCGGTCCGTGGCGATCATGTCGAGCTCGCCGTAGCGGCATCGCCAATTCCGTTCGAGCACAGACCAACCCAGACCGGCGACGTACTCGGCGGCGAGGTCTTCACCCAACCGTCCGATCAATGCCCGCCGATCCGGACGCCGCGCAGACGACTCGCTTCTCATGCCGCAACAGTGGCTGAAACCGACGACGAAACGACGTTCGTTCCCGGGTCGGCCGCTTAGCTGGGGATACACACGAGATTGTGGAATACCCGTGGAGCCGCGATGTTCGACGAGCGCTCGTCACCCGATCAGGCCATCACCGCCTGTCGGACAGCCTCGTCGCCGTCACCGAGAAGTGGCCGCCCGCGTATCACGGCTCGTCGGGAAGCCGCAATTCCGGCTTTTCGAGCTCTTCGATGTTGACATCCTTGAACGTGATGACGCGGACCTGCTTGACAAAGCGCGCCGGCCGGTACATGTCCCATACCCACGCGTCGCTCATGCGGAGTTCGAAGTACACCTCGCCGTCGGTGTTACGCGGGACCATCTCCACAGCGTTGGCCAGGTAGAAACGCCGCTCGGTCTCCACCACGTAGGTGAACTGGCCGACGATGTCCTTGTACTCGCGGTACAGGGACAACTCCATCTCGGTTTCGTACTTCTCGAGATCCTCAGCGCTCATCGTGCAAGCCTATCGCGGTCGTGGTGGAGCAGGTCGGTCTGGAGTGATCGTCGAACACCTCACGCGGTGTCGCCCTCCACACGACGCCTGGCGGCGACGTTGCGGTAGGACATCCGGTGCTGATGCGACGGCCCGTGGGCGTCGAGGCACGCCATGTGATGAGCGGTGCTGTAGCCCTTGTGGATGGCGAAGTCGTAGCCGGGCACCTCGTCGTCCATCGCCACCATGATGCGGTCTCGCGTGACCTTCGCGAGGATGCTGGCAGCGGCTATGCACGCAGCTGCGCCGTCACCACCGATCACGGGAAGCGACGGGGCCGTCAGACCCGGAACCGCGAAACCGTCGGACAGCACGTATCCGGGCGTGACGTCGAGTCGGGCGACGGCGCGACGCATCCCTTCGATGTTCGCGACATGGATGCCGATCCGGTCGATCTCGTCGGCCTCGATGATCACGACCGACCAGCTCGCCGCGTATCGGGTGACGGCGCGGTAGAGCGTCTCCCTTGTTGCCTCCGAGAGCCGTTTGGAGTCGTCGAGTTCTGCCAGAGACGCGAGTTGGGTGGGCTTGAGGACGCATGCCGCGACAACCAGCGGGCCCGCGCACGCTCCTCGACCTGCTTCGTCGACACCCGCAACCGGCCCTAATCCGCCACGGTGCAACGCGAACTCGAACGTCCGCAGCCCTGCTGCCCGGCGAACGGGAGATCTCGGCGGCCACGAGCCCACGACACCACGACCCGTCACTGCTGCGGGTTGACCGAGCCGACACCACCGATCCGTGACACGGGATAGATGATGAAACGCACCTTGCCGCGAATGTCGGACACCGGAACGGTGCCGTGGAGTTCGTCGGTGATGTGATAGCGGGAATCCGCCGAGTACTCGCGGTTGTCACCCATCACCCACACGTTGCCCTTGGGCACGGTGATCGGACCGAAATCCGGACCATAACAGCTGGTCACCTGATTGTCGGGCTCACCCGATTGCCCGGTTGCGACGTCGCGCGACTGCAGACTCTTGTCGATGTAGGGCTCGGTCAGCGCCTTGCCGTCGACCTTGACTCCGACGCCGTCCGCGTTGCGACACTCGACGGTCTGGCCGCCGGTCGCGATCACACGTTTGACCAGGTCATTCTCGTCCGGGGGTGCGAAGCCGAACCACGACAGGCCGTCCTGCAGTGCATGCACGACGGTGTTGGACGAGCGTGGTGACTCCCAGTCGCCGTCCCACGACGCGGTCGGCGCACGGAAGACGACGACATCACCGGGCTGGGGATCGCCGAAGCGATACGCCAGCTTGTCGATCACGATGCGGTCGTTGGTGCAGCCCTGGCAGCCGATGAGCGTTGATTCCATCGATTCCGACGGGATCACGTATTGCCTTCCGATGAAGGTCTGCAGAATCCAGGTCACCAACAGCACGCACGCGATGATGATGATCGTCTCGCGCAACCACGACCCGCGCTTGCGCTTGGGCTCGTCCTCGTCGTCCCTGGTTCGCCAGGGCCGCGCCTGCGGGTCCTCGGAATCTGCAGCGACGTCGGGTTTCTCCGTCGAACGTGAATTGGCGTCGTCTGCGTCGGAGTGATGTGCCGCGCCGTGTTCGGATGCCACGTCGTCAGGGTAGACGCGTCAGCGCTTTTCCTTGATCTTGGCTGCCTTACCGCGCAGATCGCGCAGGTAGTAGAGCTTCGCACGGCGGACGTCGCCGCGGGTGAGGACATCGATCTTCGCGATGTTGGGGCTGTGCACCGGGAAGGTGCGCTCCACGCCGACACCGAACGACACCTTGCGAACGGTGAAGGTCTCGCGGATACCGCCACCCTGACGACGGATGACGACACCCTTGAAGACCTGGACGCGCTCCTTGGAGCCTTCGATGACCTTGACGTGCACGTCGAGGGTGTCGCCGGGGCCGAACTCGGGGATGTCGTCGCGCAGAGACTGCTTGTCGAGGAAGTCGAGGGTGTTCATGTGTCGTTGTTCCTTAATGTGGCTACTGGTGAACAGAGGAACCTGGCGGCCCACGCCACGTGCGTCGGTGTTCCGACGGGTGCGGCGTATGGTTCGAACCGGTTCGTGCTCCGAGTCATGCCCGTGACGTCGATCGACGGTCTCAGGCAACCCGTCCATTGTGCCAGAGCACCTGGCGGGAAGTGAAATCGCGCGGAGCACGAGGCGTCGATCCTCGGTCGGACGCGTTCACGTCCGCGACTGCGGCGGTGACAGCACCTCGACACCCTCCGCGATCAGCACCGATGCGACTCCCTGCGGCATCGGGTCAGCGGTCGCCACCATCCTGGGCCTCACCCCGGAGCGGACCATCTCGGCCACAACCGCATACTCCGGCGGGCCGCCGTCGCCGGCGAGGAGCTCGCTCGGCACCATCGCAAAGCCTGGTCGCTGATACGGCTGTGGGTCACTGGTCGCGACAACACGGACGGGCTCTCCGTTCTCGTCGACGCCGACTCCGACGGCGACGCGCATCCACTCGGAGAACGGGTACGGGAGCGACGCCTGGAGGACAGCCGCACGGTCGATCAACGCCGCCGGGTCGATGTCGACGGTGAGAGCGCGTTCTGCGACTCCCTGAGGACTGTGCAGCAGTGCCGCACCCAACGGCATCCCCGCCGCTCCGAGACCAGCCAATCCTGCCATCGGCATCATGCCACCGGTCGCAGACGGTGGTGCGGCCTGCGTTGCCTCGCGGTCGGTCACGTCGCCTGCCTCGTGGGCCCGCTCCGTGTACTCGTCACCCGCCGCAGACAGGGCGTAACGACCGGCGCCGGCAGCTGCGACGCGGGCGGAGTCGTCGCCGAGCGCTGCGGCCACCGAGCCCGCGAGCCGGTCGCGATCGGCAATCGATGCGAGCACAGTCATCTCGGAGCGTGCGTCAGCGGTCGCGGTTGCGAACGCCTCGAGCGATCCGGCGAGCGCGGTGAAGC
>NZ_BAFB01000099.1 GCF_000248075.1 Gordonia otitidis NBRC 100426
CACGATCACGCGGACATCATCGCGTCGGGGCGTCGACGACTGGCGGGAAAACTCTCGTACACGAATATCGCGTTCGCACTCGCCCCGGCCCGGTTCCCGATGTCGGAACTCTCCGAAATCTATTGCGCCGCATTGGGTTACCCTGTCGACACGACCAACCTACTGAGGATTCTGAGTCGACGTGGCGTCGTCGTCGCCACCGGAACCGTCGGACGGACCGGGCGCACGGGCGGCCGTCCACCTGCGCTGTACGCCTTCGCCGACAACGAGTTGCGGGTCACCGACGAGTTCGCGACCCTCAAACCCCCGCCGTGAGTGGCTGCTGCGGCAGGTCGTCGACTCCGTCACCGACGCCGAGATCGGCGTCGCTGGTGGCGAGCGCACACACCAGGTAGACAAGACTCAGGGCCAACGGTGCGCAGATGAGCAGAATCCACGGCGCCGAGAATCCGTTGCGCGTCGCACCGTCGAGTACGAGATCAGGAACCAGACGAAACGTCTGCCCCATCGACACCTCATGCGGGTCCGGAAAGTGCAGTTCGGCGACCCATGTGCCGATCGCGCCCGCGATCGCGGTGCCGACCACCGTCGTCACGAACGTGACCGCATAACCGATCAGTCCGCGCCAGTACCGGGACGCGAACCAGGCCAGCAAGGCCGCGATCGCCCCATACGCCAGCATCCAGGACGCGAAGACCGCAACGCCCGCGAACTCCTCACCGAGCTGTTCGGCGGGCACCGCCGCACCGTCCGGCGTGACGGTCCCGGTCACAGCGGGGGTCGTGACCGCCCACACCGCGCCGAACACGGCACCGAGTAACAGCACGACGGCTCCGACGGCGACGAGCGGCGCGACCGAATGGCGACGCGGACGTGACGTCCTAGCGAATCCCGGAGCAACCGATGCGCTGCTCGCCGTCATCGTCGTCCCACGTGTGACGAATTGACGTCGCCGTGGCGGGAGCAACGGGCGTCCCAGCCGTCGGGACGCACCTGTACGACCATTCGCCGACCGCACTGACCACAGAACCGCGGGGGCTCGAGACCGAGTCGAGCCGCCGCGGGCACCGCGTCGGACGACTGGAGGTCGAGCTCGATGCCCGTGTACACGCCGTACCGGCACGGTTCGTCGAGCGGACCGGGAATGTCGATGGCGTGTGCCACGTGGGGGTCGACCGTGGGTGTCGGGGTCATCGGCATCCTCTCACCGTGTGGTTCATCGAGTTCGAGTATGCACGCCACTCATCCGGGCGTTCTCGAGTGTGGCCATCAGATGCTGTCGTTGAGCGCCTTGATGGGCATCGACAGATCGTGCAGGAGATCGAGGTCGTCCTCGGCCGGCCTGCCGAGCGTGGTCAAGTAGTTGCCGACGATGACCGCGTTGATGCCACCGAGAATGCCCTGCTTGGCGCCGAGGTCGCCGAGTGTGATCTCCCGCCCGCCCGCGAAACGCAGAATCGTCCTGGGCAACGCGAGCCGGAACGCAGCGACGGCCTTGAGCGCCTCACTCGCCGGCAGCACGTCGAGGTCACCGAACGGAGTCCCCGGGCGCGGGTTGAGGAAGTTGAGCGGGACCTCGTCGGGTTCGAGGGCTGCGAGGTCGGCAGCGAACTCAGCCCGTTGCTCCAGCGACTCGCCCATACCGAGAATTCCGCCACAGCACACCTCCATACCCGCGTCGCGCACCATGCGCAGCGTGTCCCAACGCTCTTCCCACGTGTGCGTCGTGACGACGTTCGGAAAGTGGCTACGGGCGGTTTCGAGGTTGTGGTTGTAGCGATGAACGCCCATGTCCCGCAACTGGTCCACCTGCTGCTGGGTGAGCATGCCGAGGCTGCACGCGATCTGGATGTCGACCTCGTTGCGAATGGCCTCGATTCCCGCGGCGACCTGGGACAGCAGCCGCTTGTCTGGGCCACGTACCGCCGCGACGATGCAGAACTCGGTCGCGCCGGTCTTCGCGGTCTGTTTCGCGGCCTCCACCAACGAGGGGATGTCGATCCACGCGCTGCGTACCGGCGACGCGAACAATCCCGACTGCGAGCAGAAGTGGCAGTCCTCCGGGCAGCCACCGGTCTTGAGCGAGATGATCCCCTCGACCTCGACCTCCGGTCCGCACCATCGCATCCGGACATCGTGCGCGAGCTGCAGCAGCTCGGTGAGTCGATCGTCGGACAGTCGCAACACCTCGAGGACCTGGTCGCGGTCGAGTGGCTCACCGCGCTCGAGAACCCGGGTACGCGCAATCGCGAGGATGTCGGCGGTGGCAGCGGGTGCCTGGTCAGCAGTGGATGCCTGGTCAGCAGTGGATGCCTGGTCGGCAGGGGGTGTGATCGTCGGATCGACGGGGGCCTGTGTCATGCGTGAACTCCTTCGATGGGCTGATCGGCCGTGCGGGTCTCGGCCGTGGGACGAGCGACGAGACTCGCGAGGAAGCCTGGGTCGAACCAGGTGGGTGCGGCGGTGCGGAACCGGTGAGCAGCGAGGCTCCCCACGCCTTGGGGGATGACTCCGACAAGCGGAACGCCTGTCAGACGGGGCAGGTCGTCCCGATTGCAGCGCATGGCGAGGTCGGGATCGTCGGGCGACGAACCGATGACGAGACCTGCCGGACGAATTCCCCTGGCGCGCAACGCCTCGACGGTCAGCTCCGCATGGTTGAGGGCACCCAGACCGGCAGGCGTGACCACGAGTGCAGCAGCGCCAAGGGCATCGGCGACGTCGAGTGCGGTCAGGTCGGTGCCCAGCCGCACCATGACACCTCCCGCACCCTCGACGAGGGTCAGGTCGTGTGTCCCGGTGAGCTCGGTCACGGAGTCGACGACGGTCGCGAGTTCGAGCTGCGCGAGCCCGGCTCGCGTCGCCGCGGTCTCCGGGGCGAGCGGCTCGGGATACCGGGCGCACTCGGTGACGTCGACCTCGCCGACCAAGGCGGCGATGGCCGCGAGGTCGCCCGGCTCTCCCGCGTCGACACCCGTCTGTGCGGGTTTGCACACCGCCACGCTCTTCCCGCCCGCACTGCAGGCCGCTGCGAGCGCCGCGGTGACGATCGTCTTGCCGACGTCCGTCGACGTTCCGGTGACCAGCAGTACATCGCCGCCCGTCGACGAGTTCATCGGACACCTCCCCCGTGCACGACGGAACGCGTCGCAAGTGCTTCTCCGACGACCTGCGCCGCATGGTCGACAGTGGCGTCGTCGAGATCGGCACGAACGGTCAGACGCAGTCGCGACGTGCCTGCCGGTACCGACGGCGGGCGGAAGCAGCCGACGAGTACACCCCGGTCCCGACACCGCGCAGCGGCCTCCACCGCGGGCTGCGGATCACCGACGATGCGCGAGATGACCGCGGCAGCCGGGACGGGCGCGTCGAGGCTGTGGGCCATCCGTATGGCGTTGTGGCGCAGCCGCTCCGGCAGTTCCGGCTGTGCGCGCAACACGCCGAGAGCCGCGCGAGCCGCGCCGACCGCCGCGGGATTGAGTCCGGTGTCGAAGATGAACGTGCGCGCGACGTCGACCAGGTGCTCACGGATCTCACCCGAGCCGAGCACGACGCCACCCTGCGCACCAAGGGATTTGGAGCACACCGCGGTCACCACCAGGTCGCGCGCCCCCGAGAGCTTCGATTCGGCGACGACACCGCGTCCGCCGGGGCCGCGCACCCCGAGCGCATGCGCTTCGTCGACGAGCAGCACAGCATTGTGCTCACGGGCCGTGCGATAGAGCTGCCCGACCGGCGCAGGCTCGCCATCGACGGAGTAGACGGAGTCGGTGACAACCAACGCACGCGATTCGGCGCGGTTACGTAACGCCGCCGCGACGGCGTCGACGTCGCCCCGATCGACCACGACCACCCGCGCCCGGGACAGTCGACAGCCGTCGATCAGCGAGGCGTGGGTGCCCGTGTCGGACACGATGAGGTCACCGCGCCCGGCAAGCGCGGTGATGGCACCGACATTCGCGAGATAACCGGAGGAAAAGCAGAGCGCAGCGTCGAAACCGAGGAAATCAGCGATCTCTTCCTCGAAATCGATGTGCAGGCGCGTCGTCCCCGCGACCAGGCGCGAGGCCGTCGAACCTGCACCGAAGGAGTCCAGAGCCGCGTGGGCGCCCGCGATCACCGCCGGATGCGTGGACAGTCCGAGGTAGTCGTTGGATGCGAGGTTGAGAAGGGGGGCGTCGACGTCGCGGACGTGCGGAACGCGATGCAGCCCTGCCGCATCGCGCGCGGCGGCGGCCTCGCCCAGCCAGTCCAGCGCCGAGGCGTCGTCTGCGATCGGGTGACGTGTCGCGCGCACCACGTCCCCGGCGCAGAATGCGCGAGGCCCGGCGACGGTCTCCCGGGTCATCGGCCGCCTCCCACGCCTGCCAGTTGCGGACACAGGGCTTCGACGGCCGCGACGATTCCCGCGCAGATGGTCTCGACGTCGGCATCGGTACACACCAACGGCGGCATGGTGTAGACGAGGTTGCGGAACGGACGCACCCAGACACCTGCGGCGACAGCGGCATCCGTGGCCACGGCGACGTCGACCTCGTCGTCGAGTTCGACGACGCCGATCGCACCGCACGTGCGGACGTCACGCACGCCTGCGACGTCGATCAGCGGAGCGAGACCTCGCGCCAGCGCATCGGAGATGTCGGCGACGCGACGTCGCCACGGGCTTTGGAGCAGTAGTTCCGTGGATGCGACCGCGACCGCGCATGCGAGCGGATTGGCCATGAACGTGGGGCCGTGAGCGAGGCTGCCCGCCTCCCCCACGCTGATCGTCTCCGCGATCGCGGTGGTGCACAGTGTCGCAGCCAGCGTCATGTATCCGCCGGTCAACGCCTTGCCGACGCACATGATGTCCGGCGAGACGGACGCGTGGTCGGCCGCGAAGAGTTCGCCGGTACGCCCGAAGCCGGTGGCGATCTCGTCGAAGATCAACAGCACGTTCTGTTCGTCGCAGATGCGACGGAGCTCGCCGAGATATGCGGGATCGTGGAACCGCATTCCGCCTGCACCCTGGACCAGCGGTTCGACGATGACGGCCGCCAATGCGTCGCGCTGCCCGACGACCGCGGCCTCGACGGCGTCGACGTACGCGGGATCGAAGTCGGTCGGTGGTCTCGGCACGAACACCTGGTCGGCGAGAACCCCTCGCCACATCGCGTGCATACCCCCGTCGGGGTCGCAGACGCTCATCGGGGTGAACGTGTCGCCGTGGTACCCGCCGCGCCAGGTCAACAGTCGGGTACGGCCGGGCTCACCGCGGCTGCGCCAGTACTGGAGTGCCATCTTGACCGCGACCTCGACGGAGACCGACCCTGAATCGCAGAAGAAGACCTTCTGTAATGGTTCGGGTGTGATGTCGGCAAGAAGTTGCGCGAGTCGGGCAGCCGGTTCATGGGTCAGGCCGCCGAACATGACGTGACTCATGGAGTCGAGTTGTTCGCGTACCGCCGCGTCGAGTACCGGATGACGATAGCCGTGGATGGCTGCCCACCATGAGCTCATACCGTCGACGACGGAGGTGCCGTCGCCCAGTGTCAGCCGCACCCCCTCGGCACCGCGGACGACTCGAGGCGTCGTCGACGACGGCATCGCACCGTAGGGATGCCAGATGTGCGCGGCGTCGATGCGGCTGATCTCGGCTGCGTCCATGTGGTGCGATCCTCCTCGCCGGGTCCGGAGCGTCCTGGACACCGTCCAGGATTTCCTGAACACTGTACAGGGTGCGGGGCGATGCCACGGAGCGGTTCCGCAGCCCCGATACCCTGTCGTCGTGAGCAACAACCGCGCCGACGTCCTGCGCGCCGCGCGCGGCATCCTGACCGAGCACAGCCTGGCCGACCTCTCGATGCGCAGACTGGCGAGCGAGGTCGGCGTCCGCCCCAACGCGCTGTACTGGCATTTCCCCAACAAGCAGTCGCTGCTCGCTGCGCTCGCCGACGACATTCTCGGCGACATCGGCCCGACGGATCCCGATCAGTCGTGGGATGGGCGACTCGGCGCCATCGCAGTCGGGATGCGGGCGGCACTGCTCGCCGTCCCCGACAGTGCCGAGGTCGTCTCGTCGGCCTGGGCGAGCGGACTGGGGACGCGCACGGTCGCCGACGACCTGACCGACGTCGCAATCTCCGGAGGTCTCACCGCACGCGATGCCTGCGGTGTCGCGACGGCGATCTGCCAGCTGATCATCGGACTCACCATCGAGGAGCAAACCCGCGCCCAGATGGAGCGGCTGGGGGTCATCGGACCGTCGGGACGCGACTTCGCAGCAGAGTTCGACGACGCGCTCGGTGTGTTGCTCGACGGCGCCAGGCAGCGGGCGCACGTGGACGACGCCCGATGCAGCTGACTGGGCCCGGTGCAGTGCACCGTGTGTCGGACAGGTCGGAATGGGTTTTTCGCAGGCTGGGCGGGTAGCCTCCTACCCGGAGTACGGCGTGCGCCGTCCACCTCGAAGTGTGGATCGGTCGGCGACGCCGTCACTCATCCAGCCCCCCGACACGGAAGCAAGCACGACCGACGTGGCAGCCCCAACCCAAGTGGTGACGACCCCTGCTCGGAACGAGCCCGTCCCGCCCCTCCCCGCGTACCGCACCGACCTCGACGGACTACGCGGGATCGCGATCATGCTGGTCGCCTGCTTCCACATCTGGTTCGGACGGGTCTCGGGCGGCGTCGACGTCTTCCTGGCACTCTCGGGCTACTTCTTCATCGGCTCGTTGTTGCGCCACGCGATCAACAGTCAGGCGTCACACGTCACCTTCATCGAGGCGCTCAATCCGTGGCCACGACTGAAGCGTCTGCTCCGTCGGCTGCTGCCGGCCCTGTTCACCGTTCTCGTGGCGGTTGCGGTGCTCACCGTCATCGTGTTGCCGCAGACCCGCTGGCTCAACATCGGCAGAGAGTTGCGCGCGTCGGCGCTGTACTACCAGAACTGGTACCTGGCGCTGAATTCACAGGACTATCTCGCGGCAAGCTCTGCGAACAGCCCGCTGCAGCACATCTGGTCGATGTCGGTCCAGGGACAGTTCTTCGTCGGCACCCTTTTCATGGCCGTGATCGCGACGGGGGTCATCAAACTTCTCTCGTCGATCATCAGGCCGATCGCACGGCCGCAGACGATCCGCGTCATTGTCGGGATCTCACTGCTGGCGATCGCCGCCGTGTCGTTCTACTGGGCGCACATGCGGATGGGCGTCAACCAACAGTGGAACTACTACGACACGCTTTCTCGTCTGTGGGAGCCGTTGGCCGGTGGCCTGCTGGCGATCTGGTTGCCGCGCTGGCGCGTGCCGCGCTGGTTGCGCAACGGTGCGGCGCTGATCGCACTTGCCCTCATCGTGACGTGTGGGTGGTGGATCGACGGCGTCGATTCCTACCCGGGCCCGTGGGCGCTGGTGCCGGTCGGATCGACGCTCGTCATCATCTGGGCGGGCGCCACAGCACTCGAGCGGCCCCGCGCCCACGAGGTCATCGATCAATCGCAGCCCGCGGTCAGCCGTGCTCTCGCCGGCCGGGTCCCGGTGTGGCTCGGCACTATCGCCTACTCGTTGTACCTGTGGCACTGGCCGCTGCTGATCTTCTACCTGACGTGGCGCGACAAGAACCACGCCAATGTGATCGAGGGCATCGGTCTCCTCGCGGTGTCCATCGGGCTGGCGTGGCTGACCAAGCGCTACATCGAAGACCCGCTGCGCGGCGGCGACCGGTCGACACTCGCGCGCGGCGATCGACGAGGTCGCTCTCGGCTGCTGAGTTACACGTCGGTCGTGACCACCGTGTTGGTGGTGGCATCGATCGGGGTGGCCGTCGGCGTCAACCTCTGGGATCGCCATGTCGCCAACACCGTCGTCAACACCGCGAATCTCGACCCACACTCCTACCCCGGCGCGCGGGCACTGCTCAACGGCTGGCCGGTACCGGCACTCGACCCGCAGCCGACACCGCTCGCCGTGCTGGGCGACTTCCCCGAGACCTCGACGCAGGGATTCATGAGTTCGTTCGAGGATCCCGCGATCCACGTCGGCGTCTACGGCGACCCCAACGCCACCCGCACCATCGCCCTCGCGGGCGGCTCGCATGCCGAATTCTGGATCACCGCGCTCGACGAATTGGGCAAACGCAACCACTTCAAGGTCACCACCTACCTCAAGATGGGCTGTCCGCTCTCGACCGAACTCGTACCCAAGCAACGCGGCGTGCCCTATCCGCAATGCCACGACTGGGTGCAACGGGTGATGGCCAAGGTGATCGCGGACAAGCCCGATGCCGTGTTCACCAACTCGACCCGCCCGCGGGACTTCCAGGCGGGTGACTGGATGCCCGACGACTACAAGCCGATCTTCACCCAGTTCATGGACGCGGGCATCCCCGTGCTCGGAATGCGCGACACGCCGTGGCCGATGGGTCCGACGGGCGCGCTCGACACCCCGACGTGTCTGTCCAACGGTGGAACCGCCTCCGAGTGCGGCTCCGAACGAGCGCGCGTCCTCTCACCCACCGACCCCGCGCAGCCATTCGCCGCCGACAAGCCACTGTTTCACCCGCTCGACGTCTCGAACGGCATCTGCACACCGACGGAATGCCCAGCGATCGTCGGCAACATCATCGTGTACAAGGACTGGCATCATCTCAGCGCGACCTACGTGCGCAGCCTGACAGACGAGGTCGGACGCCAGCTCGCCGCCGCACTGCCCTGGACGGGAGCGTCACACCCCTAGGGCTCCGAGATGAAGACAGCCCGCATCGCCGCTAGGGTCAACACATGACTGCGAAAAGGTGGGCATGACGGTTCCGCCGAGCGACGACGCCAGCAACGACACCGCGTCGCGCGACACATCTGCCACAGCGGCCACACCGCCTCACGAGCCCGCCCCCGGTGTCGATGCGCACAGTGTGGGACGAAGCGCCGATTCGACGACGGCGGCGCCGCCGAGCCAATCGTCCGGTCCGACAGCCGGGTCGCTGCCCCCCGATACCGAGGAGCAGGCCGACGCTCTCGTGATTCCCGAACCGGAACCGATTCCCGTCTGGCCCGGCACCCCATACCCACTCGGCGCGACGTATGACGGTGTGGGAACCAACTTCTCACTGTTCTCCGAGGTGGCCGAGGCAGTGGACCTGTGCCTGATCGATCGTGACGGGCACGAACGCCGCATCCGCCTCGACGAGGTCGACGGTTATTGCTGGCATTGTTATCTGCCGAACGTCGGGCCCGGGCAGTTCTACGGCTACCGCATCCACGGCCCTTACGAGCCGGTGAACGGGCTGCGCTGCGATCCGTCCAAGCTGCTGCTCGACCCGTACGGCAAAGCGTTCCACGGCGACTTCGACGGAGATCCGTCGCTGTTCTCGTACGCGATGGCAGCACCCGAATCGGAGGGGCCTGCGGACTCCGATGAGGCCGCACATGATGAGTCCCGTGCCGACACCCCCGCCGCCGACGCTCCCCCGGTCGTCCCGGCCGAACAGTCGTTGCGCGCCACCGGTGATCCGTCGTCGGACGATTACGAGACCTCCTCGACCACCGTCGCGCGTGCCCACGATCCCGCTTCGGCAGCGGCGGACCCACAGGCCGACGTCGACGCCTCGGCATCGAACGGTGCCGACACCGAATCCGAGGCCGGGGGCGCCGTTGGAGACGCGTCGGTCGACACCGAGGAAGCCGCAGAACCCGCGGTGGTGACAGAGCCTGATGAGACGGCCGACGCCGTCGTCGAGGACGCCGACACCGAGACACTCGAGAAGCCGGACGACGACGACACCGAATCGTCGCCGTCCATGCCGCAACTCGATTCACTCGGCCACACGATGCTCTCCGTGGTCATCAACCCGTACTTCGACTGGCAACACGATCGCTCTCCGCGACGGCCGTACCACCAGACGGTGATCTACGAGGCACATGTGAAGGGCATGACCGCCACCCACCCCGACATCCCGGAGTCGCTGCGCGGCACCTATGCGGGCCTCGCCCACCCGGTGATCATCGAACACCTCAAGGCGCTCGGCATCACCGCGATCGAACTCATGCCGGTGCACCAGTTCATGCAGGACTTCGTGTTGCGCGACAAAGGGTTACGCAACTATTGGGGTTACAACACGTTCGGGTTCTTCGCCCCTCATCTCGAGTATGCGTCGAACCCAGACCAACCGGCCGGCGCAGTGACCGAATTCAAGGCGATGGTCCGCGAGTTCCACAACGCAGGCATCGAGGTGATCCTCGACGTGGTGTACAACCACACCGCGGAGGGCAATCATCTCGGGCCGACCATCTGCTTCCGCGGTATCGACAACGGCGCCTACTACCGTCTCGTCGACGGGCAGCCCGAGATGTACATGGACTACACCGGAACCGGCAACAGCCTCAACGGACGCCACCCACACACGCTGCAGCTGATCATGGATTCACTGCGGTACTGGGTGCTCGAGATGCACGTCGACGGATTCCGGTTCGATCTCGCCTCGACGCTGGCCCGCGAACTCCACGACGTCGACCGGCTGTCCGCGTTCTTCGATCTGGTGCAGCAGGATCCGGTCGTGAGTCAGGTCAAACTCATCGCCGAGCCGTGGGACATCGGTGAGGGCGGATATCAGGTCGGCAACTTTCCTCCGCTGTGGACCGAGTGGAACGGCAAGTACCGCGACACCGTTCGCGACTACTGGCGCGGCGAGCCCGCGACACTCGGCGAGTTCGCCTCACGCCTGACCGGTTCGTCCGATCTGTACGAATCCACGGGCCGTCGACCGTCGGCGAGCATCAACTTCGTCATCGCACACGACGGTTTCACGTTGCGGGACCTGGTGTCCTACAACGAGAAACACAACATGGCCAACGGCGAGGACAACCGCGACGGCGAGAGCCACAACAGGTCGTGGAACTGCGGCGTGGAGGGTCCGACCGACGATCCCGAGGTCAACGAACTGCGCGCGCGCCAACAGCGCAACATCCTCGCCACGATGTTCCTGTCCCAGGGCACGCCGATGCTCGCGCATGGCGACGAGATCGGCCGCACCCAGCAGGGCAACAACAACGTGTACTGCCAGGATTCGCCACTCTCGTGGATGGATTGGTCCCTGGCGGACAAGAACTCCGATCTGTTGGAGTTCACCCGCAAGGCCATAGCGCTGCGTGCCAAACATCCGGTGTTCCAGCGTCGACGCTTCTTCGCGGGAAAGCCGATCCGGTGGGGGCAGGACATGCTCGACATCGTCTGGCTGACCCCGTCCGGTGAGGCGATGACGACAGCCGACTGGGACAGCGGATTCGGCAAGAGCCTCGCGGTCTTCCTCAACGGCAACGGCATTGCCGAGAAGGACGAACGTGGCGAGGTGATCTCCGACGACAGTTTCATGATCTGTTTCAACGCCCACTACGAGGACATCGACTTCACGCTGGCCTCCGAGCGACTCGGCAACGAATGGGAGGGCGTGCTCGACACCAGACACCCGCAGGGCGACTCCGACATCGAGTCCGCGCCGTGCGGCAGCAGTGTCACGATCGGTGCGCGCTCACTCCTCGTCCTCCGTAAGCTGACATGACGACAAGCGATCGCCGTCACCCGATCGCGACCTACCGGGTACAACTGACACCGGATTTCGGCTTCGCCGACACTGTCGGCATTCTCGATCACCTCGTGGCGCTGGGCGTCAGCCACCTCTACCTGTCACCCATCGGGACCGCCATGCCGGGCTCGACACACGGCTACGACTGGGTGCCGCCGCCTCAGGTGGCTCCGACACTCGGCGGCATCGACGGCCTCCGTGCGCTGCGAGCCGCCGCGACCGAACGCGGACTGGGCATCGTCATCGACATCGTGCCCAATCACACGGGCGTGGCGGAGGTACTGCGCAATCCGTGGTTCGCCGACCTCTTGCGACGCGGCCCCGGGTCGCGTCACGCCTCGTACTTCGACGTCGACTTCTCGTCGGAGAACGGCTGTGCCGGGAAGATCGCCATTCCAGTCGTGGCCTCCGACGGCGATCTGTCGCCGCTGACCGTCGACTCGCACGGCATATTGCGCTACTACGACCACGAATTCCCCACTGCCCCGGGAACACTCGGCGGTAGTGCACAGGATGTGCATGCGCGCCAACACTATCGACTCGTGCCGTGGGACAGCGGACTCATCGGCTATCGTCGTTTCTTCACCGTCAACGAGCTCGCGGGGCTGCGACAGGAAGACGAGCAGGTCTACCGCGCGACGCACACGTGGATCAACGAGCTCCTCGACGAGGAACTCATCGACGGGGTACGCGTCGACCATCCCGACGGCCTGTGGCAGCCGATGGCCTACCTCGACGACCTGCGAAGCGACCTCGGTTCCGACTCGCTGCTCTACATCGAGAAGATCCTCGCCGCCGACGAACCGCTCGAACCGACACTTCCGGTCGATGGCACCACCGGCTATGACCAGATGCGAATCATCGACGCCGTCTTCACCGCACCGTCGGGTGTCGTCGAACTCGACGAAATCCACCTGCGGGTCACCGGGCAACCCGGGGATTCCCATTGGCTGCACGCACAGGAGCGTGAACGGAAGCTGGCGACGTTGCACGCGAAGTTCGCGGCCGAACACCGCCGACTCGTCCGCGCGATCACCCATTCGGACCCGAGCGCAGACGCCGCCGGGGTGGCCGAGGCGACGGCCGAACTGATCGCCGGACTGCCCGTCTACCGCGCCGACTACCCGTCGCTGCGCCCGCTCTTGATCGAGACCGCGGCCGAGATATCCCTTCGCCGGCCCGATCTGGCCGCGGCCGTCGACACGATCATCAGTGCGACCGCACACCCGGGAGCCGCGAGCTCGCGTCTCGCCCAGACCGGCGGCGCCGTGACCGCGAAGAGCGTCGAGGACAGTCTCTTCTACCGGACGGCGCGGCTCGTCTCGTCGCTCGAGGTGGGCAGCGATCCGGCCGACCCCACGCTGAGCCTACAGAACTTTCACACACACAACGAGATTCGCGCGGAACAGTGGCCGCGGGCGATGACGGCGACGAGCACACACGACACGAAACGCAGCGAAGACGTGCGTGCCCGCGTCGCGCTGATCGCACAGGTGCCGGAACGGTGGTCGCTCCTCGTCGACGAACTGTGGTCGAACTGGCCCCCACCGGACGATCTGACCGGCTACTTCCTGTTGCAGAACATCGTCGGTGTCTGGCCGGTCGGCGACCCACCCGGCACCGGTGTGGTGACCGATCAGCTCCGGCAACGCCTCTACGACTACGCGCGCAAGGCCACGAGGGAGGCCGAGCTGCACACGTCGTGGACCGCCGTGAACTCGGAGTTCGAGTCACAGGTCGATACCTGGATCGACGAGATCACCACCGGCGCCGCAGCCGAATCGATATCGCGTTTCGTGTCGAGGATCGCCTCGGCGTGGGAGCAGGAGGCGTTGGCGCGCAAGGCGATCGCGTTGCTCGGACCCGGTGTTCCCGACATCTACCAGGGCACCGAATGGTGGGACGACTCGCTCGTCGATCCCGACAACCGACGCCCCGTGGACTTCGACCGCTCGCTTGATCACCCCAAGGCCAGACTCGTCCGGGCCGCGCTCGGCGTGCGTGCGTCGCTGCCCGCCGCGTTCGAGCCTGGTAGCAGCTATCTTCCGCTCTACGCCGACGGGCCGGGAGCCGACCACGCCATCGCGTTCGGGCGCGGCGTCGGCGATGTCGCCGACGTGATCGTCGTGACCGCTCGCTTCACCCACAGCCTCATCGGGGACGCGGCGCTCACCTTCCTCGACCTGCCGACGGGGACGTGGCGTGACGTGCTGACGGGTGCCACCTACCGCGACGTCACCGACCTCGGTGAACTGCGCGCCACCAATCCGGTCGCGATACTCGTGCGCTCGACCGCCGACACCCCAACCACCCGGCCGACGAGAGCGTGATCGGCTGCTCGCGGCTCACCCGCCGGGCGCAGGGGTCGGGGCAGCGGGTGTCGGGGCAGCGGGAGTAGGGGCCGGAGCCGGGTTCGCAGCCCCGCCCTGCGTGTCGGCGGCGGGCCCGTTCGTACCCTGCTGCTGACCCAGTCCTGCTTGTGCGCCACTGAGTTTGGACACCTTCCAGGAACCGTCTTCCTTCATCAGGTCCAGCCAGACGAGCATCAGTTCCTTGCCGCCGCTCGGTGCGATCGTGCTCGTGCCTGACACCTCGACCAAAACGGCCGTCGAGGCGCGGTCGGTGTCGAAGGACTCGACGGACACGGATTTCACGGTCGGGGTGGCCTTGACGTTGAGGTCACGCAGCGCCTTGGTGCCGTCGGTCTGTTCGCGCTCGAGGTTCGTGCGAAATTCGCCGGTGCTCAGCGGGCCCAGCAGGGTCTTCATGTCGCCGACCGCGTCCGAGTTCATCGTGCTGACGAGCTTGACGGTGAACACCGACGACGCCGCCTTGGCGTCGTCGAACGCCGCCAACCGCTGCTGATCGCGGTGATAGCCCCACCCGAGCAACCCCACGGCGACGATCAGTGCCACGACCACCAGGCCCGCGAGCACCTTGAGGACTCCACCGGTGCTGATCGTGAACGAGACCTCACGAGATGCTCTGCGCGCCTTCGCGGCAGGGGCCCGGTCGGCCTCCCCCTGTGCCGCCGACGCCCCATCGGAGGTGGAGTCGTCACGCCCATCGTCGACGCCTTCGGCTTTTCCGGTCCGATCCACCTCCCCGGTCGAACGTGCGGCCGCGCGAGCGCTCTTCGTCCGGGGCTTGCGCGTCGAGGCATCCCTCGACGCCACCGTCTCGGTGCTGCCCGGACTCGAGCCGTCTGCAGTTACCCCTTCTGGAGTCGGGCTGCCGTCAGCGGCGGTGGCGGACGCTTCGGTGTTGTTGTCGGCTGTCATGTGTTCCCAGTTCATTGTGCTCACCTGCCATCGGCGGCAGGCGCGATGTGCGACGTCACGCACTGGCTCGACAGAGGATCGGGCCGGTGCGGATCGCCCTAACCCAGCGGTACCGTTCGCGCGTTGGGGTCTGCTCCGAGGGCGGGCCCCGCGGTGTCATCCCCGGGGGGTCGGGGCGCGTTGGCCGAGCCGCGGATCTGCTGGTTCTTGTCTTCGGTGACACAGTACAGATTGGTGGGAATCACCGTTTCGAGTACCTTCGTCGGCCTGATCGGGGTCACCGCGTAGTTGCAGTAAGGCCTCGGGAAGATGGCCGCCATCACCCACCAGGCGCCGTCGTGGAACATGTCCTTACTGGTGTAGGAGGCGTCGCGGATCGACGGCAACAATGTCGCCAGTGCCGGTGCCCGCAGCGCACCCTGGCGCGCGATGTCTGCGATCTGTTGGAGCACGCCGGTCAGCGGATCCCGGATCTGGCTCAGCGAGCCGCTCAGGCTGGTGAACTGTGCGGGCGCTTTGCCGAGCAGGGTGTTGAGCTCGGCGTTCGCGGCGACCGCGGAATTGATCACCGCGCTCGCACCCGACACCGTGGTCCCGAAATCGGGTTGGGTGTTTGCTGTGGTGGCGAGAATCGTCCCGGTCTGTTGGATGAGTTTCGTGGTCTCGGGCAGGACGCGACGCAGGTCCGCGAAGATCGTGCCCGCGGCGTCGAAGAACGTGCGGAGCTGATTGGCCTGACCCGCCTCGGGGGTGAGCGCGACGTCGAGACTCGACACGGTTGCACGCAACTTCACCGGGTCGATCTGGCTGATCACGTTCAGCGAGGACTCGAGCAGCGCCGGGAACGGCGCGGTGACGTGGGTCTGGTTCACCTCGATGGTGTCACCGTCGGTGAAATACGGCCCGCTGCTCGTCGACGGCGTGAAATCGACGTATTGTTCTCCAGCTGCCGACAATCCGAGCGCCGAGACCAGTGCGTTCCGGTTGATCCTGACGTCGTCGTCGATCGAGAGGTGCGCCTGCACCGACGTCGGTTGCACCTGTAGCGAATCGACCTCGCCGATCTTCACGCCTCGCAGCGTCACGCGCGAACTGTCTTGCAGTCCACCGGATATCGGGAAGTTGACGGTCAGGTGGTAGGTACCCTGCCATGGCCGCCAGCTCAGGGCTCCGAAACCGATGTAGGCCAACCCCAGCAACATCACGACCACGAGCCCGATGTTGCCGAGCGTACTCGCGTGTTTGCGCAGCCAGCCCATCATCCGCAGCATCCCTTCGTACCGCTCAGTTGGGCGAGTATTCGTGTGAGCGTCTGCTGCAGCGATTGCCCACCGGACTCGAGATCTTGCAGTTCCGGCAGACGGCTCGCCGAGTCGAATCCGAATCCCGTTGTGAGCCAGTACAACTTGGCCGAACTCGCAACAGAGTTGCCCTGGATGGTCTTGGCGAACTTCGGTGTCAGCTCGTGCAGGTTGTCGGAGACGGGTCCGAGAATCGGTGGTACGTCACGTAGTTCGGCGGTGAGCGTTCTCAGATGCCCGATCAGCGACACGAGGCCGTCGGAATCGTTCCGGACGAAATCGTTGGTGGCATCGGTGACCTTGGTGGTCTTGTCGAGGGTCGACAGGATCAGACTCATCTGATCGTCCACCGTGTCGATGGCCGGCCCGAGCTTGTTGATCGCCGCCATGATCTGGGGGCGTCCCGCCGACAGGTCGGCGGTCAACCGGGACGTGTTTCGCAGTGAGCGGTCGACCTCGGCGGAATTGGTGTTCAGCCGTGTGATCGCCGTGGTGAACTCTTTGATCGCGCCCTGGAGATTGCCCGGGCTACTCGGGCCCCCTGCCACGGCCGCGCTGAGTTCGGTGACGATCTGTTGCAACGAGCCGAGCGAGCCGCCGTCGACCACCGTCGCCGCCGAGACGAGGATGTCTTCGACCGTCGCCGCGGCCGACGTCGGTCCCGTCAACACCGCGCCGTCGGCAACCGACGGGCCCGATACGTTGGCGGGCGGCATGAGTGCCACGAAGACGTCGCCGAGTGGTGTCGCCTGGCGCAGTTCTGCTCCGGTCCCCACCGGGATCTGCGCGTCGCGGGCGACTTTCATCGTCACCACAGCGGTGTAGTCGTGCACGGTGATGTCGCTGACTTCGCCGACATCTGTTCCGTTCAGTTTGACCTTGGCCCTGCTCGGAAGATTCAGTGCGTTGTCGAAACGGGCGGTCAGCGTTTTGCCGTCACCCACGCCCCCGGGTGCGGGCAACGGCAGTTGTTCCACGGTCAGTCCGGGCATCGCGCCACAACCACAGAGGCCGACCGTCGCCGCGACCAGCAGAGCGAGGAGCGCGGGGACGGTACGCCTGCTGCCGCCGGCAACGCGTGGTCGGCGGATCGGCCCTGGGTACCTGGCGACGCGCGGACGCGACGTCGGCAGTCGCGGCGGGCCCAACGTGATCGTGAACTGCCTCATTTGCTCATCTCCAGCAGACTCGAGAACACACCGAGATCCGGCCCGAAGTCCTTGAGTTGTCCGGTGCGACAACCGTTCTTCTGCAGGTTGATCGGCTGACAGAAGGCATTCAGCGCCTCACCGTCGAGCAGCGACTTGTCGAGCAGGACCTGAATCCGCCATGCGCGTTGCTCGGGCGACACGGTGTTGGCGAGGTTCTGGAACAGTAGCGGTGCCACGTCGATCGTCTCGACCACCTGTCGTGAATAGTCGTTCAGATTGTTCACCAGGGCGCTCAGCCTTCCGGTCGAGTCACTGATGGTCGTCGAGTTGTTCTTCAGGAACTCCGAGGTGTTGAGCAACGTCTGGTTGAGATCGTCGAGCGTGGCCGTCAGGCCCGGGGCCTGCTGGCCCAGCATCTGCGCCACCTGACTGATCGATGACGAGAACTGTGTCATCTTCGGGTAGTTGGCGGTCAGCGCACCCGTGATCTTCTGTGTGTTCTTGATGACCTGGGTCAATTGATCGCCATTGCCCGCGAATACGTTGGTCGCGGAACCGAGTTGGTTGATGGCCTCTCGGATTCGTTCCCCGTTTCCCGTAGTCGTGCCCGAGGTGATGTCCACCAGGTCGGCGATCGGGCCCTGCCCGTCCTTGTCGGTACTCAACGACGTCACGAGTCGATCCACGGCGTCGAAGAGATCACCCACCGCCACCGGACTGCGGCCCTCGTTCTTCATAATCGCGCCGTCGGTGAGTTTCGGACCACCCGAATACGCCGGCGTGAGTTCGATGTGGCGGGTGGTGACGATGGAGGTGTTCACGATTGCAGGGGTCGCATCGACGGGAACCGGGACGTTCTTGTCGATCGTGAAGGTGACCTTGACGCGATTGCCCTGCTGCTGCACGGAGGTCACCTGTCCGACGGGCATTCCGAGGACGGCGACGTCGTTGTCCTTGTACAGACCGGCGACGTTCGGGAAGAAGGCTGTCACCTCGATCTGGGAGCCGAAAGCCACCTTCCAACTCGCGGGAACGAGCGAGCATCCCGAGAGCAGTGCGACGACCATGATGGTCAGCGCGAGGACGATGGTCGGCCGACGCCACCACGTGCCCGTGACCCTGTGTCGCCTGGTCCGCACGCTCAGCATCCGTCCACCACCCGGGCGGTGCACAACCAGTTGTCGGGGAACAGCCCCCACGGCAGGTAGCCCGTCGAATGCGGACCGTCGGCCATGATGTTGTTCAACATCCGCGAGGTGACCGGCAGGATCTGCAGGAGCTTGCGCAGGTTCTCCTGGTTCTTCTGCAAACCCTGGCTGATCGTGTCGAGGTTGGCCATGATCGGCGCGAAGCTGTCCCGGTTCTCCGCGGCGACGGCTCGCGACTGATCGACCAGTGCCGCCACGCCGTCGAGGAGTTTGGTCACCAACGCCTCACGCGCGGCGATCTTCTGTGCGAGTTGACCACCCTGCCCGACGATGATCGCCAACTGTGTCTGCGTGTCGTTGACCACCGATGTCACGGTGTTCGTGTCGGCGAGCAACTGCGTGATCTGGTCCTTACGGTTGGTGACGATCTTCGACATCTCGACCAGCGAATCGATGGTCGGACGGGCAAGAGCCGGTGCGTCGGACAGCTGCGCGTTGAGTGAGGTGATGCTCTGCGCGAGCGCGGTGTCGTCGACGCCCGCGATCACGGGCGTCCCCACTTCGAGAGTCTTCTGCAGGTCGTAGGGCACGGCCGTCTTCGCAATCCGGCCGTCGGGCGCGGGCTGCGACGAATCACCCAGTGACACATCGACGTAGCGCTGTCCGAGTAACGTCGACATCTTGATCTCGGCGGAGCCGTTGGACGTGACGTCGACGTCGTTGTCGACCTTCATGGTGACCTTGACGTGATCACGCTGCAGCGATGTATCCGACACCTCACCGACATCGATGCCGGCGACGCGGACCTTGTCGCCCGGCCGGATACCACCTGCCTGCGCGAAATCGGCTGTGTAGGACTTCTTCCCGATGTGTGCCTGACCGATCCCGGTGACCACGAGAATGAGACCAACGATCACCACGGCACCGATCACGCCATACCACGTGCGTCGGTGACGGTTGAAGCCTCGCCGCATGCGCCCGCTCATCGGCATACCGGAGAGTGTTTGGTGCCGCCGATCTTGTTCAGAATCCCTGGCGGCAGGAGCACATTGCCGATCGAGATGTCGAGATCACACGCGTACACGTTCAGGTACGCCCCCTCCTGCATCGCCTTGGGTAGTAATGCGAGGAACTTCGGCAGATCGACCACTGTCCGATCGAGCGATGCTCCCGCAGCGATCAAGCCGTTCGTCGCGTATCTGGTGTTGTTCGCGGCGGCCGCGAGGTCGGTGCGCGACCGGCCGAGAACATCGGCGAATCCCGCCGCGGTACGCCCGACGTTGTCGACGGACCTGCCGAGGGCGGCCGAATTCGCGTTGAGCTTCTCGATGAGTGACGCGACGCTGGTGACCACACCGCTGAGCTGACGCTTCTGCACGGACAGGTCACGCATGACGCCGCTGAGGTTGTCGATGATGGCACCGATCACCACGTCGCGGTTGGCCATGTCCGAGGCGAGCTTGCCGATCTGGGCCACCGTCGTGTTCAGCGACACGGTGTCGCCCTGGAACGCCTGGACCAGCCCGTTCGACAGCGCGTTGACCTGTTCGGGCTGCAGGGTGTCGAATACCGGCTGGAAGCAGGCAAGCAACTTGGTCACGTCGAACGAATCCTGGGACGGCTGTTGCAGGGCCGAACCCGGCGCCAGCGGCGACTCCTTGGAATCGTCCTTGCGCGACAAGGCGAGATACCGCTGTCCGACCAGATTCTGATACCTGATCGCCGCCTGCGTCGTGGTGAACACCGGCTGATCCTGTTGCACCTCGAACGTCACCTTCGCGCGGCCATGGTCGAGGTCGATGGACTGCACGCGCCCGACGCGGACACCTGCCATGCGGACGTCGTCACCTGCCAGGAGCCCCGACGCGTCGTTGAAATACGCCGAGAAGTCGCGTGTGGGGCCGGACACGGAGCGTTCCAATGTCGAATAGATGACGTAGGTCAGCAGTAACGCGACGACCGCGAAAACTGTGAAGCCTATCAACGGCTTTCGGATCGAACCCTCGACAGCACTCATCGTCCTCCTCCCGTGCGGTTGTCCTGTGCGGGTTCGAGCGAGACCGACTGCACGAGCGGACCGAGCATCAGTGTGTCGGCGGCACGGGGCGCACGATCGAGCGCGGCTGTCAGTGTCGCGTTGTCG
The DNA here is from genome assembly GCF_000248075.1 of Gordonia otitidis NBRC 100426. Lineage (GTDB taxonomy): Bacteria > Actinomycetota > Actinomycetes > Mycobacteriales > Mycobacteriaceae > Gordonia > Gordonia otitidis. The sequence goes on from NZ_BAFB01000099.1 coordinate 20,581, forward strand.
GCATCGGTGGTCACGGCCCCCGCGGCCGACGGCGTCGGATCAGTCTTCACATGAGTCGACGCCGGGGAGACGAGCAACGGACCCGAACTGGTCGGGCCGGTGCCGGTTCCCGGACCCACACACCCCGGTCCGCGCGCCTGCCCGTACGGTCCGCCGTTGTAGACCGGACAGTTGGCCCGCGTGTACTGGTTGAACGCCCCGAAGCTGAGTCCGATGTTGACCTGCACATGCCCGTTGAGCCCGGTGAACACCGTCACGGCTCTGGCGGCCAGTTCATTCAGAGCGGTCAGGGCCTGCGGCAGTGCCTCGGGTTCGAGGGTCACCGCGCCGATAGTGGTGTCGAGGTCGGGAACCAGACGCTTGGCCACGTCTCCGTTACGCACGAACAGCGCCTGGGCCTGGTCGACGGTGCTCGACGCCGCGGTCAGCAGGGCGGTCATGTCGCGTTGGTGCGATGCGATGGTCATCGCCGGGATCACGCTGCGCCCCAACGTGTTCAACAACTCCGGGGCCGATTGCGCCAGACCGGTCACCGAATCGTTGAAGTTGTCGAACCCGGAAGGAGCACCGTCGGGGAACTGTGCGTTGATGCTCTCGAAATAGGTCTTGAGTTCGCCGGAGAACATCCCGAAGACGGCTCCGCCACCCCGGAGCGCATCCGCGATGGTGCCGAGCACCGTCGCCAGTTGCTCGGGAGGAACAGCGGTCAGCAGTGTCCTGAGATCGTTCTGCGCGTCCTGCAGTTTGATCGTGGCGAGGGATCTGTCGGCGGGAATGGTGGCTCCGTCGGAGATGTGTTCGGCTACGGGCTGACCGGGAGCGACGAGTTCGACCGAGTTCACGCCGAACAGATTCGACGGAACGGTCCGAGCGGTCACGTTCGCCGGAATACCCTCCGCCTGACCGGGATCGAGGTCGATGTCGACCACCTTGAGTTGTTTGCCGCCGGCTCCGGTCTCCGTCGACAACGCCATGGCCTTGACCTCACCCACGATCAGACCGTTGTAGCGCACGTCGGCACTGTCGACGAGACCATCGCCGATGTCCTCCATCTGCGCGCGCACCGGCACCACGGAATCGAACGCACCCTGATAGCGCATGAACAGCACGACGAACATGATGGCGAGGACGACGACGAAGATCAGGCCGCGCAGAACGTACTGGCGCAGTGAGGGATTGCGCCCATCGGTGGCGACGTTCATCGGTCCCCCCTCATCCGGATATCCGAACGCCGGACGACATGCCCCAGAAGACGAGCGTCATGATCAGGTTCGCGAACACGATGACGATGATCGCGAGGCGGATCGCGTGGCCTGCCGCGACCCCGACGCCCTCGGGTCCACCCGAGGCGAAGTAGCCGTAGTAGCACTGGATGAACGTGGTCAGCAGCACGAACACGATCACCTTGACGAAGGAGAACAGCACATCCTGCGAACGGATGAACGAGTCGAAATACGAGAGGTAGTCGCCTGCGCCCTTGCCGCTCTGAAGCTGGAACATGACCTGACAGGCAATGTAATTCGCGGCAAGCGATACCGCGTAGAGCGGAACGATCGCGATCACGGCGGCGAGCATGCGGGTGGTGACCAGATAGGGCATGGGCCGGATGGCGATCGATTCGAGCGCGTCGATCTCCTCGCTGATCCGCATCGATCCCAGCTGTGCGGTGAACCGGCAACCCGATTGCGCGGTGAAGGCAGTCGCTGCCAGCAGCGGGCCGATCTCGCGAGTGGTCGCGAACGCGGAGAGTCCGCCGGTCACAGGCGCCATACCCAGCAGATTCAACGCGGTGTAGCCCTCGATGCCCACCGTCGCCCCGCCCATGATGCCGAGGATCAGCATGACCCCGACCGTCCCGCCGCCGACGACGATCGCACCGTTACCCCAGGCGACGTCGGAGAGCAGGCGCCACACCTCCTTGCGGTAGTGGACGAATGTCAGCGGCACGGCGCCGATCGATCTGACCAGGAAGGTGACCAGATGTCCCATCTGCGCCAACGCATCACGTGGCGCGGTGACGATGACCTTGCCCGCGCCCAGGGGACGCAGGACAGGTGGCACATACCGGGATGCGGTCACCTCACACCACCTTCGTCGGAACGAGGAGAGTGAACATCTGCGTGAGGATGACGTTCACCGTGAACAACAGAAGCACCGAATTGACCACCGCCGCATTGACCGAATTGGCCACACCCGCCGGACCGCCTTTGGTCGACAGCCCTCGATCGCAGGCGACGATGGCGCCGATGGCGCCGAAGATGACCGATTTGATCAGAGCGAACGACAGGTCGGAGACAGAGGCGAAGGAAGCGAACGTTCCCGTGTAGCTGCCCGGGGTCCCACCCTGGAAGTACACGTTGAACACGTAGCCGGTGATGAAGCCGACGAAGCACACGAAGCCGCACAGCAGGAAACTCACGACCATCGTCGCGAGGAGTCGGGGCGAGATCAATCGTTCGATCGGATTGACACCCATCACCCGCATGGCGTCGATCTCGTCGCGGATGGTGCGCGAGCCCAGGTCGGCGGCGATGGCCGAACCGACGGCACCGGCGAGGAGCAGAGAGGTCACCAGTGGTGCGCCCTGCCGGATGACGCCGAGGCCGGTGGCCGCGCCGGAAAACGAGGTGGCGCCGATCTGACCGGCGATGTTACTGACCTGGATCGAGACGATGACGCCGATCGGGATGGCCACGAGCAGCGTGGGCAACACGGACGTGCTGGCCATGAAGGCGCACTGTCGAATGAACTCGGCGAACGGGAACCGTCGCTTGACGATGTCGACGATCAGGGTTCGGAATACCTCGACGAACAGGCCGAGTTGGCGGCCGAACGTGTCGAACGACGCCACCACGTGCTCGCGGAACCACACGGCCAGCCCATTGTGCCGGGACCTGATCGTCACGTTCTGTTCTGGCGTCTCACTCGGCCGCGCCGCGGTCTCACTCATGACCGGCTCCCGATGACAACCACCCCTGCCCGTGTCGTACGCGCCCTTCCAGGCGCCAACCTGCCGACGGTCACGTCATCGTCGGCACAACGCCAACACACTTCCGTCTCGCTCCAGCCACTTATCTAACTGCGCGGTAATATACATCGCCGCATGCATCTCGTGTGCGATGGGTCACATGGTGGCGAGTCGGCGCCACATCGTGTCCCGTTCTACGGTTGGGCCATGCAGACCAGCCCCGGATCGCGCGGCCCGTGCAACGCAAACACCATAACGACAGGCGCCCGGGAGCCGGAGGAAAACGTTCACACCGGTGCACCATCGAGACGTTTCGAACCGCCCCGTCTCATGGCCGACGTCCGAGTGTGGGCTCCCACTGCGCGCTCGGTCATTCTCGTGACCGACTCCCCCGACTCCCCAGACGACCCCGACACAGAACACTCGGAAGCCACCGAGAAGACGGAAACCACTGACACCACTGATAACACGGGCGGAATCCCGATGATCCGGGTCAACGACGCGCCAGGGTGGTGGATGGTCGACGCCACAACGATCGAGGAAGCACCGGAGACCACCGGGCTCGGCGGCGCCTCCGCGGCGACGCGCCGATACGGTTTCCGGATCCTCACAGGCGATGCCGGTACGCAGACGCAGTCCGGCGCGTTGTCGGACACCGCCGACGCGCCGGTGCGGCCGGACCCGCGTTCGGTTCGCCAGCCCGACGGGGTGCACGGTCTGTCGGCGCTCCACACCGTGGACGGCTCGGTCTGGACGGACGACGAGTGGCAGGGCCGTTCGGTATCGGGCGCGGTCATCTACGAACTGCACATCGGTACGTTCACCCCCGAGGGCACTCTCGACACCGCGATCACCAGACTCGACCACCTCGTCGAACTCGGAGTCGACTTCGTCGAACTGATGCCGGTCAATGCCTTCAACGGAGACGTCGGCTGGGGATACGACGGCGTCGACTGGTACGCGGTCCAGGAGTCCTACGGCGGCCCCGACGCGCTCGCCCGGTTCGTCGACGCATGCCACTCCCGCGGGCTCGGGGTCGTTCTCGACGTCGTCTACAACCATCTCGGGCCGTCGGGAAACTACCTGCCGGATTTCGGCCCCTATCTCAGCGACGGCGCGACATCGTGGGGAGCGGGACTCAATCTCGCGGGCCCCGATTCGGACACCGTCCGCGACTACATCGTCGAGAACGCGCTGCGCTGGTTTCGTGACTTCCACGTCGACGCACTACGCCTCGACGCGGTTCACGCCCTCAACGACCACCGCGCGGTACACATCCTCGAAGAGCTCGCGACCGAAACCGACGCACTCGCAGCCGAACTCGGCAGGCCGCTCTCACTCATCGCCGAGAGCGACCTCAACGACCCGCGGCTGATCACCTCGCGCGATCGTGGCGGGTACGGACTGACCGCGCAGTGGGACGACGACATCCATCACGCCATCCACACGCTCGTGTCCGGCGAACGTCAGGGTTATTACGCCGACTTCGGCAGCTATTCCGCCCTGGCAAAGGTGCTGCGCGGTGGCTTCTTTCACGACGGCACGTATTCGTCATTCCGTCGCCGCCACCACGGTAGACCGATACCGACCGACGAGATCCCCGCCTCCGCCCTGCTCGCCTACACCTGTAACCACGACCAGATCGGCAACCGCGCCATCGGCGACCGCCCGTCGGCGTACCTCGACCCGGGACCACTGGCCATCAAGGCGGCCCTGGTGTTGCTGTCCCCCTTCACGCCGATGCTGTTCATGGGCGAGGAGTGGGCAGCGAGTACCCCGTTCCAGTTCTTCACCTCGCATCCCGAACCCGAACTCGGCCGCGCCACCGCCGAAGGGCGCAAGGCCGAGTTCGCCGAACACGGATGGGACAGCGCGGAGATCCCCGATCCGCAGTCACCACAGACATTCGCCGACTCGAAGCTCGATTGGAGCGAACCCGCCAGCGGCACGCACGCACGGGTGCTCGAGTTCTACCGCGCTCTCGTCGCACTGCGGAAGTCGGTCGACGACTTCGCCGACCCGTCGTTCGACTCAGTCGACGTCACCTACGACGAGGAGGCAGGGTGGTTTGCGATGCATCGCGGCGACCACACCGTGCTGGTCATCATCGGAGCCGACACCGTCGGCGTGCCCATCCGGATCGATCCCGCGCTGAGCTGGACCGACGTCGCAGTAACAGAGTCGGGCGTGCGCAGCCCGGGCCACAACGTGGTGATCGGGCGGCGACTGCCGGGACCCGAGTGATGGTCGACCACTACGGGCCCCGCCGGCTCAGGTCAGATAGTTGTACGCCGACGACCCCGGCTCGAGCCGTTCACAGTTGAGCCGTGTGTGCGACATCCGCTCCATGAGCTCACCGAGCCCCTCCGGCGCGCCGAGCTCGATACCGACGAGGGCGGCACCGGTCTCGCGGTTGTTGCGTTTGACGTATTCGAACAGCGTGATGTCGTCGTCGGGGCCGAGGACCTCGTCGAGGAAACGACGCAGCGCGCCCGGCTCCTGCGGAAAGTCGACGAGGAAGTAGTGCTTGAGTCCTTTGTGGACGAGTGATCGCTCGATGATCTCGTTGTACCGCGACACGTCGTTGTTGCCGCCCGAGATCAGGCAGACCACGTCGGCATCTGCGGGGAGCGCCAGTCGCGACAGGCCGGTGACCGCCAGCGCACCCGCAGGCTCGGCGATGATCCCCTCGTTCTGATAGAGATCGAGCATCGTCGAACAGATTGCGCCCTCGTCGACGTGCGTGATGTGCGTGGTACCCGGGGTCACGACGAGCGGATCGTCGACGGAGAGCACCGGTGCGTGCGACGATCCACCTTGCTTCGCGACCTGCCGGCGCACCTCGGGATGATCGGCAACGGTCGCCCCCATCGACGCGAGCACCCGGTGGCCGAGTGCGCCGATGCGCTTGACCGCGGCACCGTCGACGAAGGGGTCGATCTGCTCGAGCGTGACCGGTCCGCCCGCCACCAGTGCCGCCGACAGCGACGCCGCGCCGTGTGGTTCGACGCCGATGATGGCGACGTCGTCGGATCTCGACCGGAGATAGGTCGCGATGCCCGCGAGACAACCGCCCCCGCCGACCGGGAGGACGACGACGTCGGGCACTCTGCCGAGTTGCTCGACGATCTCGACAGCGCTGGTGCCCTGTCCCGCTGCGGTACGCGGATCGTCGAAGGCGTGAATCCAGGCGGCACCGGTGCGCATCACATCGTCCTGCGCAGCGGCCGCGGCGGCGTCGTAGGTGTCGCCGACCGCGAGGAGCTCGACGAAATCACCGCCGTGCCAACGAATACGGTCACGTTTCTGCTTGGGTGTCGTGGTCGGGACGTAGATGCGTCCCGGAACCCCCATCGTTCGGCAGGCATACGCGACGCCCTGGGCGTGGTTGCCGGCACTCGCGGCGACGACGCCTGCCGCGAGCTCGTCGTCGGAGAGCAGCGACATGGTGTTGTAGGCACCACGGATCTTGTAGGACCGAACCGTCTGCAGGTCTTCACGCTTGACGTGGACCCTGGTTCCGTACTCCGCGGAGATCCGCGGAACCGCTTCCAGCGGGGTGCGTGTCACCGCGGGCGAAATCCGCTCGACCGCCGCCTGGATCGCGTCGGCGGAGAGCTCCTGCTCCTGCGACGTGGCGTGCGAATTGTCGACTCCGAGGTGTTGCGTACTCACGCAGTCCATGGTCTCACCTCCCGAAATCCCTCGTCGGGCGACCCGACGCACGTAGCATCAGTGACGCCAACCCCATTTCGTCGCACCCCGTTCGAGCAACAGGTCGAGCAGCAGTGTCGGCAGTACCGTCGTCCAGCATCGAGGCGGCATCGGACACTCATGCGACGTCAGACACCGTAGGAGGTCGGCATGTTCCGACACCTCGTTCGAAGGACCACCGCACTCTCCGCCTGCGCCATCGCCGCCGCGTCGGTGATCGCGACCACCAGCGTGGGTTCCGGCCCAGCCGACGCCGCGCCTGCCTGCGCGGGCGGCGCCGCACCGGCACGCCTCGTCGGAACGGTACCCGGGGCCGCGTTGGAGGGGTTGACGGTCGATGCGAGCGGCCGGCTCTACACCACCGACCTGGTCAGCGGACGTGTGTTCCTCCTCGATCGACCCGGCGCGGGCGCTGTGCCGATTGCGAAGGTGCCCTCCGGCGGTGCGGGCGCCCTGGCCTGGACGCCGGACGGCACACTGCTGGTCGGTTACGGCTCCGATCCCAGAGTTCTTCTCGGTGACGCCATCCGTCCAGGCGCGATCGCGCGCCTCGACGTCAACACTCTCGCGCTGCGTCCCTGGGTGAGCGGACTCTCGGCAGCCGACGGGATGGACGTGTCCGCTCGTGGGAATGTGTACGCCACCAACGACTTCGGAAACCTGGTCGGCAAGATCACACCCACCGGTACCGTGACGCCGGGCTGGGCTTCGATACCCAGTGCCAACGGTGCGGTCCTCGACCGCGACGACGGCTTCCTGTACGTGTCGCGCACGTTCACCAATCCAGGCGTCAGCCGCATCTCGACCAGCAACCCGCGCGTCGTGCAGAGTCTGCTCACGCTCGGCGGCGGCGATGCTCTCGCGGCACCGGACGGCTTGACACTCGACGCCGCGGATCGTCCGGTGGTGCCGTTCAATGCGAGCGGACAAATCGTGCGGATCACCTCGCCGGGACGCTACTGCGTGCTCACGAGCGGGCTACCGCTGTCGAGCGTGGTGTCGTATGGCCGATCGGCCCGTGGTTTCTCGGCCGGACACCTCTACCGCGCGGGCTTCGACGGACGGATCTACGAGATCCCGAGCGGCTACTCCGCCGGGTCGGTTGCTGCGTTCCCCGGCCGCTGACCGCGTGTCAGACTCGCGGCGGCGAACCACACCGCAACGCCCGTCGCGGCCGACGACCATGCGGTGATCTCCGGTGACCGGGTCACGAGGAGGACGACGAGCGCCGCGACGGTGGCGGCCACCACCGCGTACACCTTGTGGACGGGCCAGTTGACCCCGGCGATCTCGATCGTGTGTGCGTCAGCAGCCGCGCGTCCCCGACCTCGCTGGGAGCCGTCGGACTCGATCAGGACTGTCATCGGACACCTCATTCGCTCGACCTATGACACGAGTATAGACACATCGGTGAGAAAATGTTCGGGGGGCCGAAACTTTGGATTCGTGGGTGCTTCGACCAGGTATTTCTTCTGTGTTCGAGGTCAGCGGCCGTCGCGCAGGGTGTCGAAGAGTTCGTGGTAGGGGCCCACGAGATAGACCGTGTCGTCGGCCGCCAGCCGATCGTCGCGTCGGGGGTGAACGATGGTAGTTCCACCCCGCACGATCGCGATGATGCGGGTTCTCGTCGGTAGTTCCTCCATGGCCAGGCCGTCGAGCGCGCTTCGCTCACGGATGAACAGCCCGCCGACCATGAACGATCGCTGGCCCACCGAGAACGTGGAGATCACCTGTAGTCCCAGTGCCGCGCCGATGAACCAGGGTGCGGCGAGCTCGACGGTCGAGCGGACGTTCTGAAAGCCGAACCGATGGGCGACAGCAGAACCGAGCGCGTGGTCGTAGACACGCATCACCACAGGCACGCCGGGTCTACCCTCCGCGCGCGTCCACCGGCGGCCGAGCAGTTCGCGCAGGATGATGCCGGTCTCGATGTTGACCATGTCGTCGTGGGTCAGCACCGCGACTGCACGTGCTCGTTCGATACCGGCGTCGGAGAGTGTTCGACGCAACGTCGCGTCGCCGAAGACGACCGGGATGTCGAGTTCCGCGGCCGCATCGAGGTAGCGGTTGTCGTCGTTGTGCTCGATCACGGCGACGTCGTATCCCAATGCCGTGAGGTCGTTCGCCACGCGGATGCCGAACGAACCGAGTCCCACCACGACGACGTGCCCGGAGAACTCGCGAACCCTACGACGGCCCGCTGAGGCCGAGAGTCGTTGCGACAGCAGGAGATCGGCGATGAACGCCATGAGGATGGCGGTCGTCGTGATGCCGGCGAACATCAGCGCTATGGAGAACAGCCGCAACCAGGTCGGCTGCCCGACGAAACTGAAATCGCCATATCCGACCGTCGCGATCGTCTCGGTGGAGAAGTACAGGGCATCGACGAAGCTCATGCCCGGTCGGTGATAGGTGAAGCGCAACAGCACGGTCGCCCCGAGCAGCAGGGCGAGCGACACCCCGAGAGCCCGGAACAGGTTGGGGTTGACGTCGTCGCGAAAAGCCCGGAGCCCGCCGAGAACTCGCCGCGGTAACGGTCGATGGTGCCTGCGGCGCCCGCTCGGCGCGTCGCGATCGACGATGATGTGCTGCTCGGCGAGCTGGCCGGGTGTGCCGATCATCGTCACCCAATCGCCCTCGTCGACGTCGAGGTCGCGGCCGGGTGACGGGACGACCTCGCCCGGCGCGGAACTGTTCTCGCCACGCAACACTGCCACGGGGGCGAGATCGCCGTAGAGCTCGCGCAGGGTCGCGGCCCGTGGTGCATATGCGCCGGAGACCACGAACTCGTTGTCCGCGACAGCAATCGGATGCGTCGTCCTACCAAGGCACGCCTCGACCACGGACGGTGCCGCGAGTTCGGCGACGTCGAGGACGGCACCCGGACCGTTGCCGAGAGCCACCGCGTCGCGGAGCACCGCGTTCGAAAGGTTGGCCACCACGCGCACCGTTCCGCTGAGGCGCCTGGTGAGCAGAGCGATCTCCAGGTTGACCGCATCATCGGAACCCGGACACACCACGGCGGCGGCATTCTCGACGTCGAGGTGGGCGAGCTCGGCCGGGTCGTGCAGCGGCACGATGATCGCCCCCGCGCTGCGGAGCTCGTCGCTGATGCGCTCGGTGAGGGCGTCATCGCCGTGCACGATGAAGTGGCCGGGCATTGATGGAGCGTACCCGCGCGGGTCAGCTCAGGCAGCTCGGTCCGAGCAGCGCCTTCAAGTCCCCCATGAGTGCCGAACTCGGTGTCACACGCAACGCCTCGGTCAACTTGAGCACCGTCGAGCGTTCGTCGCTGACCAGGGTCACGTGTACGTCTGCCGGACCCGGATGTCGGGTCAGTACCTGTTTGAGAGCCTGAACACGATCAGGGGTGCACGCCCGCGCCGCCAGGGTCAGCGCCACCGGCTTCGTCGCGCCGGCAGCGTTGAGGTCGGGAACGGCGAGATCGTTGGCGCTGATCATCATCGAATCGTCACGCATGTTGACCCGTGCCTTCACCAGGACGATGTTGTCGGCGACGATGTCCATCCCGTAGGTCTGAAATGCCCGGGGGAAGAAGTAGACCTCGACACCACCGACCATGTCCTCGAGCGTGACCGCCGCCCACGGCTCACCCTTCTTGTTCACCCTCCGCGTCACCGACGAGATGATGCCGCCGATGGTGATCTGCGCACCGTCGGAGATGTTGCCCTCGAGCAGCTGCGTGATCGAGGTGTCGGTCTGGGCCGCGATTGCGTGCTCGACGCCGCTGAGCGGGTGCCCGGAGACGTAGAGTCCCAACATCTCTCGTTCGAGTGCGAGTTTGTGTTTGGAATCCCACTCCTGATCGGGCACCTTGACCGCGAACACCTCGGCCATCGTGTCGTCGGCTCCGCCGGCGTCGCCGAAGAGGTCGAACTGACCGATCGCCTCGGCCTTCTTGGTGCCGATGACCGACTCGACCGCCTCGACGTGGATCAGGAACAGTCCCTTGCGCGGATGGTCGAGCGAGTCGAAAGCGCCTGCCTTGACCAAAGATTCGGTGACCTTTTTGTTGCAGGCCGTGACGTCGATCTTGTTCAGGTAGTCGGAGAAGCTCGTGAACTTCCCCTTCTCCTCGCGCGCGGCGAGGATCGAGGACACCACGCCAGAACCGACGTTGCGGATCGCGGCGAGACCGAAGCGGATGTCGGCACCGACCGCGGCGAAGTTGTGCTGCGACTCGTTGACGTCGGGTGGGAGGACGGTGATGCCGAGTTTGCGGCAGTCGGCGAGGTAGATGGCCGCCTTGTCCTTGTCGTCGCCGACGGAGGTGAGCAGACCTGCCATGTACTCGGCCGGATAGTTGGCCTTGAGGTAGGCGGTCCAGAAGGAGACGAGACCGTAGCCCGCCGCGTGCGACTTGTTGAACGCGTAGCCGGCGAACGGGAGCACCGTGTCCCACAACGCGGTGATCGCGCCCTGGGAGAACCCGTTGTTGCGCATCCCCTCGGCGAAACCGTCGTAGGCCTCGTCGAGGATCTCCTTCTTCTTCTTACCCATTGCGCGACGCAACAGATCTGCCTGTCCGAGGGAGTACCCGGCGACCTTCTGCGCGATCTGCATGATCTGCTCTTGATAGACGATCAGACCGTAGGTCTCGGCGAGGATCTCCTTGAGCGGTTCCTCGAGTTCGGGGTGGATCGGCTTGATGTCCTGCAGGCCGTTCTTGCGCTTGGCGTAGTCGGTGTGCGCGTTGACACCCATCGGCCCGGGTCGGTAGAGCGCGAGCACCGCGACGATGTCCTCGAAACCGGTGGGCTGCATCATCTTCAGCAGTTCACGCATGGCCGCGCCGTCGAGCTGGAACACGCCGAGGGTGTCGCCCTTGGCGAGCAGCTCGTAGGTCTTCTCGTCTTCGAGAGGCAGCGTGTCGAGGTCCAGGTCGATGCCGCGGTTGAGGGTGATGTTCTCGAGCGCGTCGCCGATGACGGTCAGGTTGCGCAGACCGAGGAAGTCCATCTTCAACAGGCCGATGGCCTCACACGACGGGTAATCCCATCCGGTGATGATCGCGCCGTCCTGTGCGCGCTTCCACACCGGGATGGCGTCGGTCAGCGGCTCCGACGACATGATCACCGCGCAGGCGTGCACGCCCGCATTGCGGATCAGTCCCTCGAGCCCGAGAGCGGTGTCGTAGATCTTCTTGACGTCGGGGTCGGTCTCGATCAGTGTGCGGACCTCGGTGGCCTCACCGAACCGTTCGTGCTCGGGGTTGGTGATGCCCCAGACGGGGATGTCCTTCGCCATGATCGGCGGGGGCAGCGCCTTGGTGATCCGGTCGGCGATGGCGAACCCCGGCTGCCCGAACTGGACTCGCGCGGAGTCCTTGATGGCGGCCTTCGTCTTGATGGTGCCGAAGGTGATCACCTGGGCGACCTTGTCGCTCCCCCATCGTTCCGTGGCGTAGCGCACCATCTCACCGCGACGGCGGTCGTCGAAGTCGATGTCGATATCGGGCATCGACACACGCTCGGGGTTGAGGAATCGCTCGAACAGGAGTCCGTGCGGGATCGGGTCGATGTTGGTGATCCCGAGCGCCCACGCCACCAACGAGCCTGCGGCCGAACCACGACCGGGTCCGACGCGGATCCCCACCTCGTGTGCGTGCTTGATGAGGTCGCCGACCACGAGGAAGTACGCGGGGAAACCCATCTGGATGATGACGTCGAGTTCGTAGTTGGCCCGTCGCTGGTAGTCCTCGGGCACCTCGGTGCCGGGGAAACGCCGCTCGGACAAGCCCTTGGCGACCTCCTTACGGAGCCACGTCTGCTGCGATTCTCCCTCCGGGACGGGAAAGATCGGCATCCGGTCGCGATGGGTGAAGACATCGGCGTAGGACTGCACCCGCTCGCCGATCTCCAGAGTGTTGTCACAGGCGCCGGGAACGATCGAATCCCATTGGGCGCGCATCTCGTCGGCCGACTTCAGGTAGTAGCCGTCGCCGTCGAACTTGAAGCGGGTCGGGTCGGAGAGCGTCTTTCCGGTCTGCACACACAGCAGCGCCTCGTGGCTCGAGGCGTGGTCTTTGGTCACGTAGTGGCAGTCGTTGGTGACGATCGGCTTGATACCGAGTCGACGGCCGATGTCGAGCAATCCGTCACGGACTCGACGCTCGATCTCGAGACCGTGCTCCATCAACTCGAGGTAGAAATTCTCCTTGCCGAAGATCTCCTGCCACTTGGCTGCGGCTTCGAGCGCCTCACGCTCGTGCCCGAGGCGCAGGCGGGTCTGCACCTCACCCGACGGGCAGCCGGTGGTCGCGATGATTCCTTCCGCGTGTTCGGCGATGACCTCGGCATCCATGCGGGCCCACTTGCCCAGCTGTCCCTCGATGGATGCGAGCGAGGAGAGCTTGAACAGATTGCGCAGCCCGGTGGCGTTCTCTGCCACCATCGTCATGTGCGTGTAGGCGCCCGAACCCGAGACGTCGTCGTCCTTCTGGTCGCGGGTACCCCACTGGATGCGCTTGGTGTTGAACCGCGACTCCGGGGCGATGTACGCCTCGATGCCGATGATCGGCTTGATCTCGTTCTTGATCGCAGTGTTGTAGAACTCGCTGGCACCGAACATGTTGCCGTGGTCGGTCATACCGATCGCGGTCATCCCCAGCCGCTTGGCCTCCGCGAACAGAGGTGACACCTTGGCGGCACCGTCGAGCATCGAGTACTCGGTGTGGTTGTGCAGGTGGACAAACGAACCGGCCACGGATGCCTCTCACCTCGAACGAACGTCACGTGTCGACGTCGTGTGTGCTTGTGTGCTTGTGATCGCTGTGTGCGTTCACTGCGTCTTGATCGATCCCAACCACTGTAGGACTCTGCTCTGACACGGAGCCCGACGCCGCGCCAGGGTGTGACAGATGAGGCGCGGATCCCGACGTGTCGGCGGCGTGTCGCCGTTTCTCACGTCTCGCGTAGAACGTCGAGCGCGTGCTGGAGGTCGGCCGGATACGGACTCGTGAACTCCACCCACCGACCGTCGGCGGGGTGACTGAACCCGAGCGAACGTGCGTGCAACCACTGCCGCTCCAGGCCGAGTCGCGCGGCCAACACCGGGTCGGCGCCATAGGTCATGTCCCCGCAACAGGGATGGTGCAGGGCCGAGAAATGCACGCGGATCTGGTGCGTCCTGCCTGTCTCGAGATGGATGTCGAGCAGTGAGGCCGCCGCGAACATCTCGAGAGTGTCGTAGTGGGTGATGCTCGGCTTGCCGTTGGCGGTCACCGCGAACTTCCAGTCGGCACCGCGGTGTCGCCCGATGGCCGCGTCGATGGTTCCCGTCGGTGGATCGAGATGTCCCTGGACGAGCGCGTGGTAGCCCTTGTCGACCTCGCGATCACGGAACGCGCGCTTGAGCAGCGTGTAGCCGTGCTCGGACGCAGCGACCACCATCAAGCCAGATGTCCCCACGTCCAGGCGCGACACGATGCCCTGCCGTTCTGCGGCACCCGACGTCGAGATCCTGAATCCGGCTGCGTCCAGCGCGCCGACGACTGTCGGGCCGCTCCAGCCAAGGGACGGATGGGCCGCCACCCCGACCGGTTTGTCCACCACGATGATGTCGGAGTCGTGGTAGATGACCGTGAGGTCCTCCACGGGCGTCGGTTCGACGCGCAACGGTTCGTCGGGTTCTGGCAGCAGTACGTCGAGCCAACTGCCTGCCGCGAGCTTGTGTGACTTGCCGACTGCGACGCCGTCGACGGTCACATCGCCGGCGTCGGCCAGGTTCGCCACGACGGTTCGGGACAGCCCGAGGATGCGGGACACGCCCGCGTCGAGGCGCATGCCCGCGATCCCGTCGGGAACAGGCATGGATCGCGACTCACGCATCACGTTCCTCCGGGCTCGACGGGGCGCTGTCGGCGGCACCACGATCGCGCTCGTCGTGCGCCGTGTCGGATCGTCGGGCTGCGAAACCCGAGCGCGAGCCGTCGTAGTCGAATCCGAGCAGCGACAAGACGACGAGCAACACCGCGCCGCAGACAACCGCCGAATCGGCGACGTTGAACACCGGCCACCAGCCGACCGAGATGAAGTCGACGACGTGACCACGCAGGGGTGCCGGATCGCGGAAGATCCTGTCGATCAGATTGCCGATGGCTCCGCCGAGCACCAACCCCAGACCCAGCACCCACCATCCCGACCGGAGCCTGCCGCTGAACCGGATGATCACGACGACGACCGCGAGCGCGATCAGCGTCAACACCCAGGTGTAGCCGGACGCCATCGAGAAAGCCGCACCACTGTTGCGCACGAGACGCAATGTGACGGCATCTCCGATGACGTGCACGGGACGCTCCGGGTCCAACAACGCGACGACCAGCGATTTCGTTGCCACGTCGAGTGCGATCACACACAGGGCGATCGCGGCGAGTACACCGAGCACAGCGGAAGAGGTCTGCAGCTTTCCGCGGTGGCCGATGTCGTTGGTCTCCTCCGAGTCGGTCGGGTTGCGCTTCGGGTCGGGTCCGTCATCCACCTCACCATCATCCCTGACACGTGCAATACGCTGACTGGCGTGTCCGATCCGAGCCGTCGATCCACCGTTGCCCACCGTCCCGGTCGCCTCCGGATCTCACTCGGATCGGCCGCCACCGCACTGGTGTGCGGCCTCGTGATCTCGGCATGTGGCGGCGACCCGGAGCCCGACGGCCCGTCGTCGGGCGCGGACTCCGGGTGCACCACCACGTCGACCTCCGGCCGACAGGACGCCAACCTGATCCCCATCCCGCCCGCCGCGGTCACCGTCACCTCGTCGGGGGCACAACCCCATCGCGTCGTGGGCGGAGCCCCGGACCGGACACAGCCGCAGCATTCGACGCTGTCCACGACGTCGTCGGTGGCCTCGACCGAGACCACGACCGAGCAGACCGTCGACATCCCGATCACGGCCACGTTCCACTGCACCGACAACACCGACCTCGAGATGCGGCTCAACGCACCCACCTCGCCCGACCCGACGTTGAACGACCAGTTACGCGCGGCGAAAGGAGCGCAGGCAGGCCTCGCCCTCGGCCCAGGTGCCGCCCCGGTGTCGCTGCGGTTGATCCCGACCGAGGAGTCGGGCTCCGAGGCCCGCAGCGCCGTCGAACAGTCCCTGATCCAGACGTTCCAGAACTCGATCCCACTGCCCACGGAGCCGATCGGCGTCGGCGCGACCTGGCGAACCGAACGAACCATCACCGCAGCGGCGACGCTCACCCAGACGATCACGGCGACGCTGAGGGCATGGGACGGCAATCGCGTGACGATCGATTTCACGACCGACGAGTCGCCGGTCAACTCGGTGTACGCGATCCCCGGTTCCGACACCACGCTCACGATCGCCCGCTATTCCTACACCGGCTCGGGCACTCTCGTCACGGACGCCACGCGCGGCCTGCCGGTCAGCGGTTCCGGCACCTATACCGGTGCCCGTGAACTCGTGGGCGCAGACCCCGCCACGCCACTGGTGCAGAAGATCGGGTTCTCGTTCACCTGGAAGTAGGAACCCCACACGCACGAACGCCCCGTCCGGTCGGACGGGGCGTTCGTGATGACGTGGGGACCACGGGCCGGTGCGGCCGCGGTCGTCAGGTCACTGGGTGCACATGGCGCTCTTGATGTTGTTGCCGGAGAGGATCGGGCACACCGAGTCGCTGGCGAGCTTCCACCGTCCGTCGTCGTAGACGATCTGGGCGTCGAGCTTGGTCGGCGGGTTGTCGGGCAACTTCACCTGGACCTTCACCGTCGCCTTGTTCGGTCCGGCCGGGATGACCGGCGGGAAGATCTGATAGGTGACGTCCTTGTTCTCCTGACGGGCCCGGACCAGCTTGTCGAAGAGCTGCGGGTCCTTCTCGGATCCCTGGACGAGTTCGGTCTTCTCCGAGTTGGGGACGTTCGGATCGAGTGCCTTGTTCAGCATGGCGTTCAGCGTTGCGACACTCGGGCGGACATTCGGGTTGGTGACGCCCGCGTCTGCGCCCGACGCGCCGGCCTCGGACGTCACGGCCGCGCTGGTCGTCGTCGCAACGGTGGGGGCGTCGTCGGAATCGTCGCTGCCACACGCCGCAACGGATGTGGCAACTGCCGCAGCCATGATGGCGGCACCTACGAACTTCGGGAACTTCAAGGATCTTCCTCACATTCAACGTCGACGATGAGCGTGCCCGGCGGGGAGTCGCGCTGTCCTGCGCGGTCCGCGGAAGCCGTGTCACCGGCCGCCCCAGCACCCCCGTGGCCAAAAGCTCACACCACTATGCCAAACACATCGACTCCGCCCAACGACCCACACCCTCGGGAATCGGTCGGTCGCCGGCGATCCGTGCGACGCGCGAGCAGTGCCGACGGGTCAAACGGTTGACGTCCGACATCGGTTCCGGGGACGCTGTCTGCCATGACCGACTCCCGAATCGTGCTGATCACCACCGGCGGCACGGTCGCCGCGCGCCGAACAGAACATGGTGCGGTTCCCGTCCTGTCGGCGTCGGATCTCCTGGCCGACACGTCGCTCGTCGCCGCACCCGCGGTGGACGCGGTCGATCTGATGTCCGTCGACAGCTCGGCCATCACGGTCAGCCAACAGACGCAGGTGGTGCGCGCCGTGGCGGCAGCCCTGACCGACCCGGACGTCGACGGTGTGGTCGTGACGCACGGCACGGACACCATGGAGGAGACGGCGTTCCTCGTCGACGTGACCGTCGACGACCCGCGGCCCATCGTGTTCACCGGCGCCCAGT
Organism: Gordonia otitidis NBRC 100426; assembly: GCF_000248075.1. Lineage (GTDB taxonomy): Bacteria > Actinomycetota > Actinomycetes > Mycobacteriales > Mycobacteriaceae > Gordonia > Gordonia otitidis. The sequence continues at coordinate 38,001 of NZ_BAFB01000099.1, forward strand.
TCCCCGCGGACACCCCCGAGGCCGACGGGCCTGCCAACATCGCGGCGGCCATCGACTATGCCGCTACTCCGTCGAACCGTGGCCGCGGTGTCGTGCTCGCGCTCGGAGGGCGCATCGTCGGGGTCCGTGGCGCGTTCAAGGCATCGACGACCGCGACGGAGGCCTTCGACACGGTGCACGAGGCGCTCGGCCGTCCACTGATCTCCGGGCCGCTGCCCGAACGACTCGCCCGGGTCGATACGTTCGCCCTGTATCCCGGCGTCGCCGCGGGCATCATCGCCGCGGCCGTCGCGCAACGTGCCGCGGGCATCGTGTTGGCCGCGACCGGCTCGGGCAACACCCACCCCGACATCACCGCCGAGGTCGTCGCTGCACGACGCGCGGGGGTCGTCGTGGTCGTCACCACGCGCGTCCCGCACGGGCCGGTCGTCCCCACCTACGGGGGCGGGGGCGGAGCGGTCGACCTCGAACGCGCGGGCGCGGTCGTCTCCCAGTGGCTGCGCGCCCCGCAGGCGCGGATGGCGCTCATCGCGCTGTTGTCGACAGGCCACGACGCCGACGACGTCGCCGAATTCTTCCGTCGCACCGATCCGGCCGCCGCCTGAGGGCCGTCGATACGCTCGGTCGGTCCGCTCGGTCTGTCGGCGCCCAGTCGGCTGGTCGCCCGGGCGATTGGTGGCCCCAGTCGATCGGTGTGCCCAGTCGATCAGTGCGCTCGGTCGATCAGTGGCCCCAGTCGATCAGTGCGCTCGGTCGCTCGGATCGGGCCAGGCGAGACTGTCCAACGGATCGCCGCGCCGTAACGAGGTGTCGGCGGCGGCGAAAGTGCGCGCGATGCCCGGGCCGGTTGCACGCGTCTCGAATCGCACGGTGACCACGCCGTGTCCGCTCCCCTGCACCCATCCGTGGCCGAACTCCCGGTGGATGACGTCGGCACCGGTGGTCCATCCCGTCGACGTCTGACCCGTGCCGGACTGCACCGAGTCGAGCCCGTCGGTACCTGAGCCCGACTGCTCCTCCGCCGTCGGATCGAGCGTCGTCGCTCCCTGGGGGTCCGTCCCCTCCAAGGGGTCGCTGCCGGGGAGTGAATCGATCCGCTGAACCGGGTCCGTCTCGGCAGGCGGGCCCATATCCGGGTCGCCGAACAACGCGTACTGCTCGACGGCCGACAGGCCCGAGAAGCCCACTCCGACGAGGCGAATGGGGCCGACGCTCTGCGGATCGAGGGCGAGTCGCTGCGCGATCGATGTGAGGGTGTCGAGGTCGGTGGTCGCTGCGGGAAGCGTCGATGAACGCGTCAGGATCGACATGTCGGATCGTTTGAGTTTGAGGACGACGGTGCGTGCCCCGCGCCCGTCGGTGAGCAGTCTGCGGTGCGCGTCGGCGGCCGACCTGTCGATCGCGGGCCGCAGCCCCGATAGGTCGACGATGTCGCGCGCGAAGGTCGACTCCGCACTGATCTGTTTGGCCGCGGCACGTTCGGTGACCGGTCGGTCGTCGTATCCCCGTGCGAGCTGGTGCAGGGCAGGACCGATGGCCGAACCGAGTACCGAGGCGACCTCGATGTCCGACATCGCGGCGAGATCTCCGATCGTGTCGATACCCAGCCGCGCCAGTCGCTCTCCCGATACCGGTCCTATCCCCCACAGCTTGCGTACCGGCAGTGCGTGGAGGAAGTCGAGTTCTCTGCTGGGCGGAATCACCATCACCCCATCGGGTTTGGCCATCCCGGAGGCGATCTTCGCGATCTGTTTGCCGCTGCCGAAACCGACGGATGCCGCCAGGCCGACGCTCTGCGCGATCCGTGCGCGGATCTCTTCGGCGAAGGCCTCGGCGTCGGCAGCACTCGCGCCGACGAGGTCGGCCGGTTCGGCGAACGCCTCGTCGAACGAGAGCATTTCGATGACCGGCACCGCCTCGCGGACAATGGCGAAGATCCTGCCGCTCACCACCCGGTAGAGCGACCCGCGCGGTGGCAGGACAACGGCTCCCGCACCGACGAGACGACGCGCCTGATGCATGGGCATCGCCGAATGCGCTCCGAACCGCCGCGCTGCGTAGCTGGCTCCCGCCACGACCCCGCGTCCGCCGGTACCACCGACGAGCACCGGGCGCCCCGCGAGCGTCGGCCGCGTCAACTGCTCGACCGAGGCGAAGAACGCGTCCATGTCCAGGTGCATCACCCATCGGGTGCTGCGTTCCTCGCCTGGCGACGGGTTGGACACTGCTGGCACAGCACCTAGCCTATTGCTGGCACAGCACCAAGCCCATTGCCGGCACAGCACCAAGCCCATTGCCGGCACGGCACCAAGCCTGTTGCCGGCACGGCATCAAGCCCATTGCCGGATGCTGTGCCGTCGTCGACGGCTCATGAGACGGCGAACACAGGGATCGATGCGGCGTGCGTGCGCAGTTGGTCGTCGGACAGGTCGGTGGTCATGCCGTCGGGGAGGAATCGCCCGACCTCCCAACCCCACCGATCCAGATATGCACGGATGATCGGAGCACGTTCTGCGACTGCGACCTCGGCCAGCGTGACGCTCCGGTCGTGACGACCGCGTCGCAGGTGTGCCGTTCCCGCGGCTTTCGCGTTACGGACCCACTGGGTGTTGCCGCGCACCGCGACGAGGTACTCACCTCCGTCGAGGCTGATCGGGTTGACCGGTATGCGTTGTGGCGTACCGGATGTGCGCCCCACGACGGTCAGAGTCTGTGCACCGGCAAGGTTGACCCCGCGGTCGGCGAGCCAGCGGACGACGGCGTTGAACAGTCGGTCGGACCGACCGGGCGCGACGTGATGCGATGTGGGTTCCATGGTTACTCCTCGGTGGACGCGATGAGGATCGCAGATTTCGAGAGCACTGCTCTCGAAAACGAGTATGCGCGCTGCTCGAGCGAAATTCAAGAGCGCTGCTCTCGAATCTGACACAATGGCCATGTGAAAACCGGGAAGACGCGCGCAGACAACCGCGCGGCCATGGAGTCGGAGATCGCACGGCTCGGCCGGGAGCACCTGCGCACCCACGGCGCCGGCGGACTGTCACTGCGGGCCATCGCCCGCGACCTCGGCGTCGTCTCATCGGCGGTCTATCGCTACGTTCCCAG
>NZ_BAFB01000098.1 GCF_000248075.1 Gordonia otitidis NBRC 100426
TCCGCGAACGCAGGGAAGCTGGACCGCACGCAAGCACGCGTCGACGCAGGCGTACTTCGAGTGGATGCCGGTGCGGCCCACGTCCCTGGCCGGCGGGCAGCACCTCTACCGGCGGTTCCGGTTCGGCACATTGACCGAACTGATCATCCCCGACCTGCGTTCCTATCGCGACAAGCAGTCGTCGGCGCGCGTCGACGATCCGACGCAGAGCATCACCGGCGCCGAGCAGTACACGTGGCTGGAGACGTCGGTCACGACGTCGTCGACCCGTTGGCAGGTGATCGGAAGCGAGGTGATGATGGTGCCCCTGACGATCCCCGAGTCGACCGACCCCCGGCTGGCCGACTGGCTGCACGAGAAGATCGGACTGCCGCAGGACGGCATTCCGGTCAACAACGACCAGTGGGACGGGTACGCCGCAGAGCGTCGAAAACTGTTGTCCGCGATCGACGCGGCCGGGAAGAAGAACGTCGTACTGGTCGCGGGCGACATCCACAGCTCGTGGGCGAGTGAGTTGCCGCTCAACGTCTCTCACTACGGGTCTGATCGTTCGGGACGTACCGTCGCGTGCGAGTTCACCGTCCCCAGCATCACGGCCGCGAGCCCGCACGACACCATCGCGGTCAACCGCGCGCTCGAGGCGCCGACGACCGCGTTGCTGTCCGCGGGCCGCGAGGCGATCAGACTGACGAATCCCTGGATCAAGGACGTCGAGTTGACCTCCCACGGCTTCGGCGTGATGACCGTGACCGCCGCGCGCGCGGAGATGGAGTGGTTCTACGTCGACGACGTCCTCGACCCGCGCTCGGCAACTCGGCGGGCATTCGGCTGGCACACCCGCGCGGGCGACCCGAAACTTCGGCGCACGTAGGCGATGTCACCGAACCCCCTCACCCACCTCGGACACGGATCGACAGGAGCAGCACGATGAGATTCACGCGCACCCTCACCCGCGGGGTCATCGCCACGACGACGGCTCTGTGCGCGGCGTTCGCTGTTCCTGCCGCAGCGCATGCCGCGCCGCCCAAGCCGACGCCCACGCCGTTTCCCGTCGGGGCGCTGGCCACCGTCTACCAGTCGGATGTGCACGGCGACGACGTGCTCTACTGGCCGGTGATCTCCAGCTTCACCGATATCCGCGCGAAGCATCCCGCGACGATGTCGGAGAATCTCGCGAAGGCGATCGCGATCAACAATGCCGCGCAACACGATCCGCAGTTGCAGAAGCGAGCACTCGACGATGCGTATGCGATCGACGGGCTGTCGCAGACGCAGCTCTACGCCATGACCGACGCCTTCGGAACCGAACTCGGTGCCGACATGCGCCAAGCACTCACCGAGAAGCGGCTTCCGAAGGTGACCGCATTGGTCGACTCACTCGCCGCCCGTGGTCAGGGCGTCGCGTCGTCGACTCTGGTGGAGAAGGAGATCTCCGACAATCCGCGGCCCTACGTGGTGGCACCGAACCGGATCAAGGTCTACAACCTGCCCGGCAAGACCGACAAGGACGTCCTGTCGACCGGGTCGTCGTTCCCGTCAGGCCATACCGCGTCGGCGATGATCCGCACCGGGCTGCTCGCCCTGATGGTGCCCGAGTTCGCTCCGCAACTCCTCGCCCGCGGCAGCGAGGCCGGTTACCACCGCGTCGTTCTCGGCGTGCACTATCCGCTCGACGTGATCGGCGGCCGCATGGTCGCCGACGCCGCGGTGGCCGACAGATACGCCGATCCCCGCTTCCGTCCGCTCATCCTGGCCGCGGGACAGGAACTGCGGTCGGAGCTCGAATGGCGTTGTGGCGCAGCGCTATCTGTCTGCATCGCCCGTGACACGCCCTATCGCAGCACCGCAGGTGCGGTCAGCGACTACCGGCAACGGATGAGCTACGGCCTGAGCCGGATCGGCTCCGCTGAGGCACCATTCGTCGCACCGCCGACCGCCGTCGCCCTGGTGCAGCGGGTACACCCGGGCATGACGAGCGCGCAGGCAACCGACCTGCTGCGCCGCGGCGCGTACCCGGCGGGGTATCCGCTCGACGATCAACGTGCGGGCGCGCAGTCGTGGCAGCGACTGGACCTCGCCAGCGCTTATGCAGCCCGCTGACGGTATGCCTGCTGACGGTACGGCCGTCGACGGTACGGGTCCGCAGCGAGCCCGGACCGCGGAGTCACGCCTGCCCGGCGGACCTGTCGTGTCGGGTTCACGCAGCGCGACGAGACTGCAGCTGCGGCAGCACCTCTGCGCGCACGCGATGCTCGGTGGCCGAGCCGTCGATCGGCACGATGAGCACGGCGTCGGCGACCTCGGCGGCGTAGATGTCGCGGATGAGGGTCACCAGCCCGTGTGGTGTTCCGACGTAGCGCACCGTTTCCGACGCTCCGCCCGGAGACGTACCAGTCTGGGCCGCACCGTGTCTCAGGAGGGTGTCGACACCCGTCGGAGTGGTTGACGCGACCGCGGCAGCCGATGCCCGCGCCGAGGCAGGATGGGGTGCGATCGCAACCTCCACCGTGAGAGCGACCGAGAAGTTCGCGGTATCGCGGGTTCCGGCCCGGAGCAACGAGCGAGTGCGTTGTGCTTCGCGCAGTGTCGGCCGCCGCACGACGATCGGCAGTTCCGCCGCGGCGGCGTCGCCGACGATGGCGACACGCAGTGCGGGACGGCCGATGGTGATCAGGCCGGTGTCGGCGGCCAGCAGTTCGCCCGCCCCGACGAGCCGCGCTGCTGACGTTCGCGGCGCCAAAGCGTCTGCTGCAGGACTCGATTCGATGGTCACAGGTGTGCCTTTCGGGTGTCGGGAGTTGCCGTACTGGGACGCACGGAGCCGTCGGACGGTCGGTGATCGCACAGGTGACGCAGCGCGGACACGAGGCGTTCGACGTCGTCGGACGATGAGCCCAGACCGAAGCTGGCGCGCACGGCGCCGTCGGGATGACCGAGCCGGTCGAGAAGCGGATGTGCGCAGAACTTTCCGTCGCGCACCCCGATCCCGTGATGGTCGCTCAGATACTCCGCGACCTCGCGCGGTGTGAACCCGTCGACGGTGAACCCGGCGATACCGACACGCTCGAGACCGTCGTCGAAGACGCGCAGCGGGCTGACGCCCTCGATCTCGGCGAGCCCGGCGTCGAGTTGTGCACACAGGTAGGCCTCGTGCGCACCGATCCACTCGTGTCCGAGTTCGCTGATCGCATCGCACGCGGCCGCGATCGCGACGGCGCCGAGCACGTTGGGCGATCCCGCTTCGTGGCGTGCGGCGCCCGTGTGCCAGGAGACCGAGGCGCAGCCTGAGTCGACGTCGACGTCTGCCGTCGCTCCACCGCCTGCGAGGTAGGGCTGCGCGGCGTCGAGCCAATCGGCACGACCGACGAGCACGCCTGCTCCGAACGGTGCGTAGAGCTTGTGCCCCGAGAAGACGAGGTAGTCGATGCCGTGGCTCACCAACGACACCGGTCGATGCGCAACCAGCTGCGCGGCGTCGACCAGGATGCGGGCGCCGTGGCGGTGGGCGACCGAGGCGAGCCGTGAGATCGGCAGCACCTCTCCGGTCACGTTCGACGCCCCGGTGACCGCGAGCAACGCTGCGGGTTTGCTCGCGAGTTCGCGTTCGACGGCGGCGAGGGTCTCGTCGATGGTTGGCGTCACCTCGACGATGCGTGTCCACTTGTCCTTGCGTTCGATCCACGGCAGGAGGTTGGCGTGGTGCTCGATGTCGAGGACGACGACGTCACCGGGTGTGACGTGCGCGGCGAGGTTGATCGCGTCGGTGGTGTTGCGGGTGAACACGACGGTGTCGTCGGCGCGGCCCCGGACGAAGCGTCGAACCGTCTCACGGCATTCTTCGTAGCGCCGCGTCGTGACCTGAGACAGGTGACCGGCACCGCGGTGGACGCTGGCATAGGTGCTCAACGCGTCTGCGACGGCGTCGGCGACCGCGGTGAGAGCGGGGGCGCTGGCCGCGTAGTCGAAGTTGGCGTAGCGCACCGTGGTGCCGTCGGCGAGCGGGGCGCATTCGGCTGCGCCGACGACCGGCGCCAGCGGAGCGATCTTTGGGGTCTCGACGGCGTCCACCTGCGACGAGCGGGGGTATGAACGGGTGACGACAGCAGTCATCGAATGATCTCCTTGGAATCCACGCTTGCCGTACCCACCTCGGGTACGGCCAGGTCGTCACCCGGAGCACCCCACCGCGGAGGAGGGTTGCCGACCAGCTAGCCGGGGCTTGTCGCTGGCACTCATGACCTGTTCCAAGAATCACCGATTCGACGCTGACCTGTCAACTTTCGCTCAACGTGCACAAAACGCAGCTGCCGGCACCGAAGTGCGGCGGGATCGGCCTCGCCGGTGAACCCGTCTGTGTGCCGGCGCACTCCGGATCGTCGCACTCGGCCTTCAGCGCACCAGGTAGCGTGACTCCATGTCCCCATCGGAGGTGTTCGTCCTTTCCCGGCCACACGGCACCGTTCGGGCGCGTGGCGCCTCGGAGGGATTCACCGATGCCACCCAAGCCGCCGAAGCACTGCGCTCCGGACGAATCGGTGCCATCACCGGCGCGCTGCCCTTCGACCCCGCGGACGACGCCGCACTCCTCGTACCCGAGACCATCCGACACAGCGGCGACCCGCTGACGGGACGTGCGGCCGAACGCAACGTCGCCGCTGGCGTCACTCTCGTCCCCGACGCGGCCACCCACCGCGACCGCGTGGCACGGGCCGTCGACGAGATCGAATCGGGCGCCCTGTCGAAGGTCGTACTCGCACGCGCCGTCGAGTTCGATCTCTCGAATCCTGTTGATCCACAACGACTTCTCGGCGCGCTGGCATACGGCAACGCAGAGCACTCGGCGTTTCTCGTCGACCTGAGCGTCGACGAACAGACCGATCCGCGCGCGCGATGGCTTCTGGGAGCGAGCCCCGAGGTGTTGCTGCGCAAGCAGGGTTTGGAGGTCGTGTGTCGTCCCTATGCCGGGTCGGCCGCGCGGTCATCCGATCCTGACGTCGACCGTGCTGCGGGACAGGCACTTCTGGCATCGACGAAGGACCGCTCCGAGCACGCCTTCGTCGTCGACCATCTGCGCGACGCGCTCGATCCCCTCTGCCGAGAGCTACACGTCCCCGACGAGCCGGCGCTCGTCTCGACGGGCGAGATGTGGCATCTCGCAACACCGATCCGGGGGGTTCTCGCCGACCCCACGATCACGTCACTCGACCTCGCACTGCTGTTGAGTCCTACGCCCGCGGTGTGTGGAACTCCGGGACACGCTGCCGCAGAGTTCATCTCGACGCGCGAGGAGCCGCGGGGCTTCTACGCGGGCGCCGTCGGCTGGTCGGGGTCCGCCGGTGACGGCGAGTGGATGGTGACGATCCGGTCGCTCGAACTATCCGAGGATCTGCGCCACGTACTCACCTGGGCAGGCGGCGGCATCGTCGCGGGCTCGGAACCGCAGGCCGAGCTCGACGAGACGTCGGCGAAGCTCGCGACGGTGCTGCGGGCGCTCGGCGTCGAGGTGTAGGAGCTGTCCCGGTGTTGGCTGCGAGGGTTGCTGCGCTGCGGGGGATTCTGTGCGCTGCCGCCGCGCAGAAAGTAGGGGGAGGATTCCTTCCCTGGGTTCTGCACCCTTTCGCGGGAAACTTCTAGGGGAAGCACAAAACTAGGGGAAGGACCGTTTCCCCTACTTTCTGCGCGCCAGCTGAGCCCTACTTTCGCGCTCGGGCTGCACTCTTCCCCGATATTCTGCGCCCGGGCTGCACGCTTCCCCTACTTTCTGCGCCTCCGCTGCATTCTTCCCCTACTTTCTGCGCCTCCGCTGCATTCTTCCCCGGGTTCTGCACCCTTCCCCGCGAAACTTCTAGCGGAAGCGCACAAAACCAGCGGAAAGACCCTTTCCCCTACTTTCTGCGCGCCCGCCGCAGAGCTGCTCCCCTAGACCGACGCCGCCAGCGACTCCGTCAGGATGTCCAGCCCTCGATGCAGCTCGTCGTCGCTGATGGTCAGCGGCGGAGCGATGCGGAAGATGCCGCCCATGCCGGGAAGCTGAACGATGTTCATGTGCAGTCCTCGCTCGAGGCACGCCGCCGTGACCTCTGCGCCCAGGGCATCCGCCGGGGTGCGGGACGCCTTGTCGGTCACCAGTTCCAGCCCCTGCAGCAGTCCACGCCCGCGCACGTCGCCGACGACCTCGAAGTCGTCGCGAAGCCCGATGAGCCGCTCGCGCAACACATCTCCGAGCTTGGCAGCACGATCGACGAGCCCGTCGCGTTCGATCACATCGAGCACGGTGAGCGCGACGGTCGCCGCGAGCGGGTCCGATGCGTGGGTGGTGTAGAACAGGAAACCCCGCTCGGCACACAGGTCCTCGATCTCCGAGCTCGTCACCACGGCCGCCACCGGCAGGCCCGCCCCCAGCGTCTTCGACAGCGTGAGGATGTCCGGAGCAACACCGTCACGCTCGAATGCGTACATCGTGCCGGTCCGGCCCAGCCCGGTCTGCGCCTCGTCGAGAATCATCAGCATGCCGCGGTCGTCGCACATCTGCCGCAGGCGCGCGAGGTACCCTTCGGGAAGCTCGATGATGCCACCCGACGACAGGATCGGTTCGACGATGCACGCCGCCAGTGAGCCGTTCGACTGTGTGTCCACGGCCGCAAACCCGTAGTCGAGCTCGGCCTGCCAGTCATAGGACCCGTCGGCATGACGGAACGGCGACCGATACGCATTCGGCGTGGGGAGTGTGAAGTTGCCCGGCATCGTCGGACCGTAGCCGCGTCGACCGGCCGAGAACGTCGCTGCCGCCGCGCCCGACGTCATCCCGTGCCAGGAGCGGTCGAAGGACACGATCTCGTAGCGGCCGGTGGCGAGCTTGGCCATCTTGATCGCGGCCTCGTTGGACTCGGCGCCCGTGGTCAGCAGTGCGGTGCGCGTCAGGTTGTCGGGGAGGGTCGCAGAAAGCCGCGCCGCGAAGTCGACGACTGGCCTGCTGAGCATTCCGCTGAACAGGTGGTCAAGCGTGGCAACCGAACTCGACACCGCCCCCACGATCGCCGGATGCGAATGGCCGAGCACGGCACTCATCTGACCCGACGTGAAGTCGAGGATCGCGTTGCCGTCGGAGTCGTAGACGTAGGACCCGGCGGCACGCTCGATGATGCGCGGACTGAACGACGGGATGTAGCGGATCAGATGATCGTGGGCGGTATCCCAGAAGGCGTCGTCGGATAAAGCACTGCCGGTCATGGTCGGTCCTCGCGAGCTGGGTGGTCGTGCTGTGTCGTTCAACTATGCCCGGTAACCCGACCCCGTGCGATCGCTGCGTTCAGCCCAGCGCCTGATCCAGATCGCCGAGCAGGTCGTCGACGCCCTCGAGTCCTACCGACAGCCGTACCACCGCATCGCTGAGGCCGATTGCAGCCCGGCCCTCCGGCCCCATCGCACGATGTGTGGTGGTGGCGGGATGGGTGATGAGCGATTTGGAGTCGCCCAGGTTGTTCGAGATGTCGATGACCTGCAACGCGTTGAGCACCTCGAACGCCCGCTTCTTGCCGTCGACGCCGTCGTGATCGTTGAGTTCGAATGTCACGACGGTGCCACCGCCCGACATCTGCTTGGTCGCGAGGTCGTACTGCGGATGCGATGTGATGAACGGGTATTTGGTCCACCGCACGCGTGGGTCGGCCTCGAGGAATTCGGCGATGCGCAACGCCGATGCCACCGACGCGTCGACGCGCAGGCGCATGGTCTCGAGCCCCTTGAGCAGGGTCCACGCGTTGAACGGACTCAACGCGGGACCGGTGTGCCGCATCAGGGTCTGCACCGGACCGTCGACGAACTCCTTGGTACCCAACACCGCACCGCCCATCACGCGGCCCTGGCCGTCGATGTGCTTGGTACCCGAGTAGACGATCACGTCGGCGCCGAGATCGAATCCGCGTTGCAGTAGTGGTGTGGCGAAGACGTTGTCCAGCACCACCTTTGCGCCCGCAGCGTGAGCGAGCTCTGACACCTTCGCGACGTCGACGAGCGTCTGCATCGGATTCGACGGGGTCTCGAAGAACACGGCGTCAGCCGGTGTCGACAGCGCCTGTTCCCACTGATCGAGGTCCTCGCCGTCGACGAAAACCGTTTCGACGCCCCAGCGCGGCAGGATTTCGTTGCACACCACAAAGCACGAGCCGAACAGACTGCGTGCGGCGACTAACCGATCGCCCGCCTTCAGCAACGCTCCGAGCGCCACGAACACCGCGGCCATTCCGCTCGCCGTCGCAAAACAGGCCTCGGCTCCGTCGAGTAGTCGCAGTCGCTCCTCAAACATCGCGGTCGTCGGATTTCCATAGCGCGAGTAGACGAATCGCTCGTCTTCGCCCGTGAATGCGCGTTCGGCGGCCTCCGCGGAGTCGTAGACATAGCCGCTGGTGAGGTACAGCGCCTCGGAGGTCTCGAAGAACCCGGACCTGGCCAGGCCGCCGCGCACGGCGAGGGTGTCGAAGGAAACGCCTTCCGGCAGTTCGTGACTCACGACTGCCTCCACGGGAGGTTCGACGCACGCCAGCCCGCACGGCCACGGTGGTCGTTCTCGTCGAGGGCACCCTCGAATCCGTCGAGCACGTTGTACGCCTTGGTGATTCCAGCAGCCGTCGCAGCCTCTGCAGCGCCGATCGAGCGATGACCGGAGCGGCACAGGAAGATCACTTCGTTGTCGTCCCGGATACCCGCATCGCGCAGCTCAGCGATGAATGCCTGGTTGGGGGTGCCGTCGGGGAAGGTGTTCCACTCGACGAAGACGGTCTTCTTCTCGATGACCTCGAGGTCGGGGACACCGACGAAGGCCCACTCCGCTGTGGTGCGGCAGTCGACCAGAACCGTGTTGGGGTCGGTCTCCAGCCTCTCCCAGGCCTGCTGGGGAGTCAGATCGCCTGCATAGGTCATGCCCTGCACACCTTCCGCTGTCCTTTGTCGCCTGTCCCGAACGCACTGCTTGCCGGGAGTTTCGTCGCCTAGCAATGTACTCGCGCGCCGGTCGTGGCGTGATTTCGACCCGAGCCCGCCACGACCCGCTCCACTCAAGCGTCCACCGCAAGTGCCGCGACGACGGCGTCGAGATCGTTGCCGTCGGCACGCCTGATTGCCCACGTGTCCATGCGCATCGCGAGATCGGAGATGGGAAGAAGCGTGAACTCGCTGCGATCGATAGCGCGCATCGATTCCGTTTCCTCCGGAACCAACGTGAATCGGTCACCGCCGCGGAGCATCAATGCCATTCCGGTGATGGTCGAGTAGCGGTGCGAGGTGTCGATGAGCACACCGAGATCGCGCAGGAGCCGTGTGTACGGTCCGTACCGCAGGTCCCAGTGCCTCGGCCCGGACACCAGGGTCATTCCCCGCAGGTCAGCGGTCGTGATTGCGTCGATGGCCGCAAATCTCGACGCGTCGACGACGGCCACCACTCTCGACGTCGTGAGCAGCGTGCCCACGAGGTCGGGATGGTGTTCGGGAAGATGTGAGATCGCGAGATCGATCTCACCGCCGAGGAGTTGCTCAGGCATCTCTAGCGACGGCATCTGCGAGATGATCACACGATGCGTCTCGTCGACCTGATCGGCAACCGCCGAGATACGTCGACGCTGTGCATGCGTGAGCTCGTCCGGAACGGCAAGACGCAAGTCCGTGCGCTGGGTCGCGCGTACCGCGGACGGTAGTGCGTCGAGATCTGCGACGACCCGCTCGGCAAGCGGAATCAATGCCCGGCCCGCATCGGTGAGCGCGGTGTGATGTGTCGATCTGTCGAAGAGGCGGACGTCGAGCTCGGACTCCAGCGCCTTGATCCGTTTGCTCAGCGGGGGCGCGGACATGTGAAGTGATTCCGCAGCCCTGGTGAAGTTGAGCTCACGTGCCACAGCGAGGAAGTACCGCAGGTGCATGACATCCATAGAAATATCCAACGCTCCAAATCGAACTCGGTATTTCCGTTCGGGCAACACCGCAGAGTCCGAACTGGTCGTTCCCTTCCGGTCACACCACTCCTAGCGTGGAGGTAGATCAGCTCTGTTCGCCAGCGCATCGAGAGGCATCATGTTCGAGCACCTATACGTTCTGGATGGCCGCAACCACTCCATCCTGCGGGTCGATCCCCGACATGGAGTCGTCGAGACCGTGACCGATCAGACCGGCTACATGCCGGACGGGATCGTCACCACGCCCGACCGCATCTACTGGACGACCATGGGCAAGCCCACCCGCACCCTGGCGACAGCCGACGCCTCGTCCGACGCCGCCTGGGATTTCAGCACTCCGAACGGCTCGGTGCGCACGTGCGCCCTCGACGGTTCCGGACAAACCCAAGTGGTTCCCGACGGCACCATCACCACCGGCAAACAGCTCACCGCCGACGTCGACGCCGGCCTGCTGTACTTCTGCGACCGCGAGGGCACGACCGTCTATCGCGTGGCCACCGACGGCACCGGTCTCACCCCGCTGGTCCACAACACACGCGACGACACCTGGACGCAGGAATGCGTCGGTGTCGCGAGTGACCCTGTCAACGGGTTCATCTACTGGACACAGAAGGGCCCGAGCAAGGGTGGACTCGGGAGGATCTTGCGTGCAGGCCTCGACCTCCCTGAGGGTGAAACTGCCTCCACCCGAACGGATATCGAAGTGCTGTGGGATGGCCTGCCGGAGCCGATCGACCTTCACCTCGATCCCGACACGAACACCGTCTTCTGGACCGATCGCGGGGAAGCGCCCTCGGGCAACACGCTCAACCGGGCAGCGATACCCGGAAAGGGTCATTCGGGCGCCGCCCCGAAGATTCTCGCCGGTGGCTTCGACGAGGCGATCGGCCTTGCCGTCGACACCGACGCCGCGTTGGTCTACGTCAGCGACCTCGGCGGCTCGATCCGAACGGTCGAGATCGATGGCGACCACACAGTACGCGAGATCGTTCATCTGCCCGACTCGACTTTCACGGGTATCGCAGGTCTCTGAGTACGACCTACATAAACCACCACAACATCTCTCGAAAGAAGTACACGCGATGAGCGAATACGCGAAGTCCCTCGACGACATCGACGCACGGCCGGTGGCCGTCGTCGGGGCGGGCACCCTCGGGCGTCGAATCGCCCTCATGTTCTCCACGCGAGGCGGCGAGGTACGGATCTTCGACCAGAACCCTGAGCAACGCAACGCGGCTGTCCAGTACGTCGATGACACCATCGACGAAACGCTGAAGATCATCGGCAAAGGCGTTGCAGGAAAAGTGATCCCGGCATCGACGCTCGCTGATGCGGTTTCCGGCGCGTGGCTGGTCGTCGAGGCCGTTCCCGAGCGCCTCGACATCAAGATCCCGCTATGGGGCGAGATCGACACAGCTGCAGACGACGACGCGATCTTCGCGACCAACTCGTCGTCGTATGCGTCGTCGACGATGACCGAGAACGTGCGCAACCCGGAACGTATGTGCAACATGCACTTCTACATGCCCCCGACGTCGAACGCCGTCGACCTCATGTCCGACGGCGACACTGCCCGCGACGTCCTCGACTCTCTGCTCACCGTGCTGCCCGAGTTCGGTATACATCCGTTCGAAGCACACAGGGAGAGCACGGGATTCATCTTCAATCGCATCTGGGCCGCAATCAAGCGGGAGTCGCTCGAGGTCGTCGCAGAGGGTGTGTCGACGCCACACGACATCGATGAGATGTTCAAGATCAACTGGCACTTGCCAACCGGCCCGTTCGCAATGATGGACGGCGTGGGCCTCGACGTGGTACTCGACATCGAGAATCATTACGCCGCCGAGAATCCGAACCTGCCGACCGGCCCGCGTGAACTTCTCCAGCGCTACGTCGACGACGGCAAGCTCGGCCGCAAGACCGGCGAGGGTTTCTACAGCTACGAGTGACTTCTACACCACGAGTGAACCGTCAGCTCGTGCAGAGCTTCCACGTCCCGTCGTCCTTCACCACGACGACGCTCGTGGTCTGTTCGTCGTCCGGCGTCTTGTCGAAGTGCCAGTGCACCCGCGCCGTCGCGCGCTCGCCATTGACGGTCACGTCGGTGATCTCCGGGATGACGATGCGGCCCTTCGATTCGACCGATGTGCGGTTCTGACGCACGAATTCGGCCTCGGAGATGAACGACGGCGACGACGTGTCTGCAGCGCACGTCGATTCCTTGTACTTGCCGTAGTCGACATTGTTGCGCGCGGTGTAGTTGTCGTTGATCGCGAACTGGACCTGGCCGGAATCACTGGCCCGCTCTTGCGCAGGACGCAACACGTTGGACAGCACCACGCCGAGTATCGCCAGGGCAACGACGACCAACGCGATCCAGAACGGCCACGCGTCTTTCCAGGTGCGTGGGCGCTGCTCGTCCTCGAATTCGTCACCGGCGGCTGACTCACGTGCACCTTTGGCCATGCCCGGGAGTGTAGTGGTCGGTCGTGGTGGCTCTCGTGGCCCCCGATCCGGACATACACGGCAACGAGTCTCGTAAGGTGAGCCTAAGAGAAGGCAGCATCATCGAGAGGATCCCCTGTGCACCACCCACGACACCTCCGCCACGCGCTCGCAGCTCTGGCAATCGTGACGGCGTCGACGATGGTTCTCGTCGGATGCTCGTCGCCCGACGAGAACCAGCCCGCGGCCGGGTCGTCGGTACCCGCTGCAGAACCCGGCGCCCTGCCGGTGACCATCGACCACAAATACGGGTCGACGACCATCTCCACACAACCCGCCCGCGTAGCCGCGATGGGGGTCGGCGACGGCGACACACTCCTCGCACTCGGCATCACGCCGACGACGATCGCCCCGTTCGCCGATCCGACCCAGCGCAGCGCCCCGTGGAACGAAAAGCTCCTCGGTGACGCGAAGCCGGTCATCCTGCCCAACGTGTCCGCCGAGTTCGGTGCGCAGATCGCCAAGGCACTGTCGACCGATCCGCAGCTGGTCACCGCGGTCGGCGCGGCGCCCACCCGCGAGCAGTACGACACGCTCAGCAAGGCGGTGCCGACTATCGTCAGGCCCGCGCAGTACCAGGACTGGCAGGTCCCCTGGGAGGTGCAAACCCTGGAGATCGGCAAGTCCGTCGGGCTACCCGACGCGGCGTCGAAGAAGATCTCGGAGGCCAGACAGCACGTCGAAGCGCTGCGTGCCGAGCATCCCGAGTTGGAGGCGAAGACCGGCGTCGTGGTGACCGGTTCGCCGGACGGCGGCGTCTCGATCTACGGTCCGGGAGACGGTCGCGCGCAGACACTCGCCGACTACGGGCTGAACTTCCCCCAAGCCCTCAAGTCCACGATCACCAACGGCTTCTACGGATCGATCTCAGCCGAGAGACTCGACCTGCTCGACGCCGCCGACGTCGTGGTCGTCGTCGACTGGTCGGGTGCGAACGCGAAGCTGAAGAGCGACGCGACCTGGAACCGTCAGCGCTACGTCACCCAGGGCCGCGCCGTGTACCTCGACCAGCAGGTCGGAAGCGCGATGTCGGTGCCGACCGTGCTCACCGTGCCCTGGGTCGCGGACAAGACGATCGGACCGATCTCGGACGCCGCACGCAAGAGCACGGTGCGCCCTCGCGCCAACTGAGGCAACCCTCACAGATGATTTTGGGTATCGCTGTCCAGCGCCTACCGTAGAGGGGATAAGCGTCGACGCTCCGCCGCACTCCAGCGACATACCTGGCGCGTCGAGACACCCCTGAGTACGAGGTAGACGACACTCTATGACTGATCAGAGCCGCCCGCTGCGGGTCGCCATCGTCGGAGCCGGCCCGGCCGGCATCTACGCCGCCGATGCCTTGATGAAGTCCGACACCGCCAAAGATCGCGGTGTCAGCATCGATCTCTACGAGCGGATGCCTGCTCCGTTCGGCTTGATCCGGTACGGCGTCGCCCCCGACCACCCGCGTATCAAGGGCATCATCACGGCACTGCACAAGGTGCTCGACAAGCCGCAGGTGCGACTGCTCGGCAACATCGACTACGGCACCGACATCACCCTCGACGAACTCAAGGCGCACTACGACGCCGTGATCTTCTCGACCGGCGCCACCGACGACCGCGCACTCGACATCCCCGGCATCGACCTCGACCGCAGCTACGGCGCGGCACAGTTCGTCGCCTGGTACGACGGCCACCCCGACTTCCCGCGCGAATGGCCGCTCGATCAGGAGAAGGTCGCCGTCATCGGTGTCGGCAACGTCGCACTCGACGTCGCCCGGGTGCTCGCCAAGACCGGCGACGAACTGCTTCCCACCGAGATCCCGGCCAATGTCTACGAGGGCCTCAAGTCGAACAAGGCCGTTGAGGTCCACGTGTTCGGTCGCCGCGGACCCGCGCAGGCCAAGTTCACACCGCTTGAGCTCAAGGAGCTCGATCACTCGCCGAACATCGAGGTCGTCGTCAGCCCCGAGGACATCGACTACGACGAGGGTTCGGCCGTCGCACGGCGCGGTAGCAAGATCACCGACCAGGTCGCCACGATCATCGAGAACTACGCGATGCGCGAGCCCAAGCAGGGCGCGATCCACAAGCTCTTCCTGCACTTCTTCGAAAGCCCGATCGAGATCCTCGGCGAGAACGGTGAGGTCGTCGGGTTGCGCACCGAGCGCACACAGCTCGACGGCACCGGCAACGTCAAACCCACCGGCAAGCACACCGACTGGGACGTCACCGCGGTCTACCGTGCCGTCGGTTATCTCTCGGACAACCTGCCCGAGATCCCGTTCGACTCGCAGGCGGGCGTCATCCCCAACGAGGCCGGCCGCATCTTCGACGACGGCACCCATCTCACCGGTCTGTACACCACCGGTTGGGTCAAGCGCGGCCCCGTCGGCCTCATCGGCCACACCAAGGGCGACGCCAACGAGACCGTCGAGTGCATCATCGAGGACATGGGCAACGACGCGCTGCTCGATCCGGCCAACCCGTCGGAGGACGCGGTCATCGAGCTGCTCGAGTCCAAGAGCATCCCGTTCACCACCTGGGACGGCTGGTACCGGCTCGATGAGCACGAGCGTGCCCTCGGCGCCGCTGAGGGCCGCGAACGCGTCAAGGTCGTCGAGCGCGAGGACATGATCGCCGCTTCCGAGCCACACAAGGTTCAGAAGGCCTGACTCCGCCTGGAACGAACAACAGAGAACGCCGACCGGGATTCCGGTCGGCGTTCTCTGTGTGAGAGGAAACCGATCGCCAGGCGATCGGGTCGATCAGTTCTGTGCAGCCTTGACCGCTGCGGCGGGCGGAGCCTGGTCGCCGACCTTGGCCTGCGACGGGTCGACCTTCTGCGTGTTCGGCGCCTGCTTGCGGTCACCTTCGAACTGCTTGAGATTCCACCAGAAGCCCGCGTTGTTGAAGATGTTCTCCACCTGTGCGCCGATGGTGTAGCCGGAGATCGACGACGGGAAGCAGCCTCGCCAGGTGGTTTCGAACGCCATGTAGAACTGGCCCGGCTTCAGTACGCCCGGATGCTTCTTGTCGACGGTCGCGAGCTTGGTGGCACCACCGGGTTCGGTGACATTCACGTTGGTCATGGTCGCGCCACCGATGTTCTTCACGCCCATCCAGCGGTGCATGCGCCAGCCGGGGAGGTTATCCCAGGTGGGGCCCCAGCCCTTGAAGTAGCAGTTGACGCCGCCGACGAGCGCGAGGTCTCCCGGACCTGCAGCGTGGGCGGGTGTTGCTGCGGCTACCGACCCCGCAGCGATACCGCTGGCGGCGGCGACCGCGGCGATAGCGCGCTTCACAGACTTCTTCATGTCGTATGACCTTCCTGATTCACGTGTCGTCGTGCGTTGATCGACCTGCAAACTGCCGATATGCACCGGGGGATACCACTGCGGACGTTCACCCCCCGACGGTTCGTCCCGTCTGAACATACTTATCGGAAACTCACAGAAAGTTGTTACCCCACTGAAAGATCTTGCCCGTTCGGCAATCTCCTCGTGACTTCGGCCCCGGGCATCCGGGAGCGCACAATCAGCTCAGGTAAGGTTGCCCTTCGTGCGTCGTTTCTCCGGTTTGTTGGTGATCGTTGCGGTCCTCGCCGCCGCGGTCATCGCGTCGGTGATCGTCGGCACTCGCACGATCCCACCTGCGCAAACGTGGGATGCCTTCACCTCGGGCGTCGGTCAGATCTGGAGCGCGATCATCCATCTCCGCGCACCCGAGGTCACCAAGCCCGACGACACCGCGGGCATCATCTGGGATCTTCGTATCCCGCGAACCGTGTTGGGTCTGCTCTGTGGTCTGGCGATAGGTGCCGCAGGCGCCATCACTCAGGGTCACACCCGCAACCCCATCGCCGACCCCGGCATGCTCGGCGTCAACGCGGGAGCAGCGTGCGCGGTTGTGTGTGGCGTCTACGTGCTCGGAATCTCCTCCCCCATGGCGTTCATGGGTTTCGGCCTGCTCGGCGCGATCATCGCGTCGTGCGCGGTCTTCGGTGTCTCCGCGCTGACCGGCACCGGTCCCGTGACCCTGATCCTCGCGGGGACGGGCCTGTCCGCGATGCTCACGGCGATCACGTCGGCCGTCGTCCTCTCCGACACCGCATCCCTCGACGCCTGGCGCTTCTGGAGCGTCGGATCGACGTCTGGCCGGAGCATCGAGATCTTCTGGGCTGCGCTCCCATTCGTCGCCGTCGGGCTGGTCCTCGCCCTGGCGAGCGGATTCTTCCTCAACATCCTGAGCCTCGGCGACGAGATGACGACGGCGCTCGGATCGCGGGTGCTGGTGATCCGCGCCGTCGGAATCGCCGCCATCACCCTGCTGGTCGGAGCGGCAACGGCCGCCTGCGGACCGATCGTCTTCCTCGGCCTGGTCGTACCTCATATCGCGCGTGCGTTCACCGGACCCGACTACCGCTGGATCATCCCCTACTCCGCACTGATCGGCGCCACCCTCATGCTGGTCTGTGATGTCATCGGCCGCGTGATCGCACGGCCGGGTGAGGTCCAGGTCGGTGTCGTTCTCGCGATGGTGGGCGCGCCGTTCCTGATCGCCATGGTCCGCAGACAGAAGCTGACGAACGTATGACTACCCGACCCGGAACCACCGAACGCGAGACCGCACCCGTGTCCACCGATGACACCGGATCGACGACGCCCGACCGTCGCCGCCGCATCGTCCGAATCGGGCCGTCGTCGTGGGTCATCCGTCCGCGTATGGTGGCCGTCACCCTCCTGGGCCTCGCGCTCACCCTGTTGCTGTTCCTGCTCAGCGTCGGCGTCAGCGACTACCCGCTGTCACCTCTCGACGTGGCGCGCATCCTGCTCGGCGGGGGCACCCGCATCGAGAACGTCGTCGTACTCTCCGACGCTCTTCCGCGCGCGCTGGTCTCCGTTCTCGTCGGCTTCGCACTGGGTGCGGCTGGTGCGCTGAGTCAGTTGATCGCACGCAATCCCCTTGCCACACCGGATATCCTCGGCATCACGGCAGGTTCGAGCGCGGCGGCCGTCGCTGCCATCGCGTTCGGGAACGGTTGGGGTTCATGGCTCGCCGACATCGGCGTCCCCGCGGCAGCACTTCTCGGTGGTGTCGTCACCGCGATCGTCATGTACGTGCTCGCGTGGCCGGGACGCAAGGCCAATCACGGCATCAATCCGTTGCGACTCGTTCTCATCGGCGTCGGCGTGACGTGGTTGCTGCAGGCGCTCACGTCCTTCCTCCTCACCCGGGCCGACATCAAAGATGTTGCCCGGGCACAGGTCTGGCTCGTCGGATCGGTCTCCCAGTCGACCTGGTCGAGTGTGTGGCCCGTCGCGATCGCAGTCGTCGTGGGTGTCGTCGTGATCGTGATGATGTCCCGACAGATCGACGCTCTCTCACTCGGGCAGGACATGGCGCGTGGCCTCGGCGTACGCACCACGGGAGTGTCGACCACCGTCCTGCTCGTCGCCGTGGGGCTGACGGCACTCGCCGTCTCGGCTGCCGGGCCCATCGCATTCATCGCCCTGCTCGCACCACAGATCGGTCTGCGCCTTGCCCGGACGCCGGTTCCGACACCGCTGCTCGCAGGCGTGATCGGGGCGGTCCTCGTCCTCGCCGGCGATCTGCTGTGCCGCACGCTACTTCCCGACGGTCTGCCCGTCGGCATCGTCACCGCGGCGGTCGGCGGTCCGTTCCTCATCTACCTCATGGTCTCGATGTCACGGAAGGCGACAGTATGAGCAGACTCGTCGGCCAAGGACTGACCGTCGGATACGACGACCGCATCGTCATCGAGGGACTCGACATCGAGATCCCAGACGCGGCAGTCACCACCATCATCGGACCCAACGGCTGCGGCAAATCGACGCTGTTGCGCTCGATGTCACGACTGCTGCGGCCACACGAGGGCGTGGTGCTTCTCGATGGCGCCGATATCAACCACACGAAGCCAAAAGAGGTCGCACGCAAGCTGGGCATCCTTCCCCAGAATCCTGTTGCGCCGGAAGGTCTCACCGTGGCCGACCTCGTCGGCCGAGGCCGCTTTCCGCACCAGAAGTGGTATCAGCAGGCGTCGCCCGAGGACGAGGCGGCCGTGGCGTCGGCGCTGGAGATGACAGCCACCACTGAACTGGCCGACAGGCAGATCGACGAGCTGTCCGGAGGCCAGAGACAGCGCGTGTGGATCGCGATGACCCTGGCTCAGGGCACCGATCTACTACTGCTCGACGAACCGACCACCTACCTCGACCTCACGCACTCGGTCGACGTGCTCGATCTCGTGTACTCGCTGCGCACCGAGCACGGCAAGACCATCGTGATGGTGCTCCATGATCTCAATCTCGCTGCGCGGTACAGCGATTCGTTGTTCGTCATGACATCGGGTCGGATTGTCGCGCAGGGCGACCCGCACGAGGTCATCACCGAGCAACTCCTCGAGGAAGCGTTCGGACTCACCGCACGGGTGATCGAGGACCCGGTGTACGGCGATCCGTTGATCGTGCCGATCGGTACGCGAAGCGCGCGCAGGGACGTCGTGACATCGGTGGGCGACCACACCATCGGCGTGGAAGCGGACTGATCCGCATCACGCCGTGCTCGGACGTGTGGTCAGTCGACCGCAGCGCCCGATGCCCGACGATCGGGTGACGGCGGCGTCTCGCCCGCGTCCTCGACCTCGCGGCCATCACCTGGCGGCGGGCCGGCCGGGACACGTGTGACACCTGCGTCTCCGGCCGAGCGACTCGGAGCTGCCGGATGCCCGTTCTGCGGAACGGGCCGACCCGGCTGAACCGTCGGGCGAGCGGCACCCTGCTGAGCGGCCCGCGGGTCACCCTGCGGAGCCGGACGCTGCGGCGGACGCGGACCCGCCTGCGGAGGTCGCGGACCCGCCTGCGGAGGTCGCGGACCGACCGGGTGACGTTGTCCCGCTTGCTGATTCGGGTGCTGCATCGACGGACCCGGTTGATGCGGCTGCCCGTGCGGGCCCCGACTGTCGGGCCTCGCTGCACCGGGCGCGATGGGCCGGACCGGCGGCTGGGGCGCAGGTGCGGAGGCGCGCAGCGGAACCACGACCCCCCGCCGCGCGGGCCGTCCCGGGACCGGCGTGACGATCGACGCGGCACGCACGGCTCGCTCGCGCGCCGTCGAGACGTCGTCGGCGGTTGCGGTGACCACGCCCATGCGGCGACGGACAAAGCTCTCCGGCTTGCCGAAGAGTCGAATATCGGTCTCGGGCACCGCAAGTGCCTGTGCGACGTACTCGAAGCCGATACCCTTTTCGTCGAGCTGACCGTAGATCACGGCCGAGGCCCCGGGCGAGGCAAGGGTCACGTCGACGGGAAGACCGAGGATCGCCCGCGCGTGCATCTCGAATTCCGAGAGTCGCTGGGTCGCCATCGTCACGAGCCCGGTGTCGTGTGGTCGTGGCGAGACCTCCGAGAAGTAGACGTCGTCACCCTTGACGAACAGTTCGACACCGAAAATGCCACGGCCGCCGAGATTGCCGTCACCCATCGCGGTGGCGATGCGAGCGGCGATCGACGTCGCCGCACCGAGTGCGAAAGAACTCATCTCGTGGGGCTGCCAGCTCTCGACGTAATCGCCGTTGACCTGACGGTGCCCGATCGGGGCGCAGAAATGGGTCACCAGCCGACCAGTCGCCGGATCGATGGCGCGCACGGTCAACAGCGTGATCTCGTAGTCGAAGTCGATGAAGCCCTCGACGATCACGCGCTCGCCCGCCACCCGACCACCGGTCGTCGCGGTCTCCCACGCCTTGTCGATGTCCTCGGGACCACGAACGACGGTCTGGCCCTTGCCCGACGACGACATCACCGGCTTGACCACGCACGGATAGCCGACCTGCTCGGCGGCGACCGCCAGTTCGTCGTGCGAACCCGCGAACAGGTAAGGGGACGTCGGAAGGCCGAGTTCCTCGTCGGCGAGGCGTCGGATCCCCTCACGGTTCATCGTCGCGACGACCGCGGACGCCGTCGGGATGACCTCTGCGAGTCCGCGCTGTTCGATCGTCACCAGTGCGTCCGTCGCGATCGCCTCGATCTCGGGGACGACGTAGGCGGGCGAGTACTTCTCGACCAACCCGATCAACGCGTCGGCGTCGGTCATGTCGATCACCTCGGCGTGATGGGCAACCTGCTGCCCGGGCGCACCCGCGTATCGGTCGACGGCGACCACCTCGACGCCGAGCCGTTGAAAGGCGATGATCACCTCTTTGCCGAGTTCGCCGGCACCGAGCACCATCACCCTGGTGGCGTTCGGCGACAGCGGTGTTCCCAGAATGTCCGGCGGCCCCACGGTCGGCTGCACGGGCGACACGTTCGGTGTCGCCGCGCCGGTGGCGTGGTTGTCCGCGCTACTCCCGTTGGTCGAGGTCATACCGCAATCTTACGTGCCGGATTTGTCGTTCCGCCTTCGATCACCCCGAGCGCAGTGGCACACCCCGACGACCTCAGCCCAGCACCTCGTGGATGTAGCACCACCGCCAGATCTCGCCCGGCTCTGCCGAGCGCATCACCGGATGGCCGACATCGTGGAAATGCGCCGTGGCGTGTTTACGCGGACTCGAATCGCAGCACCCCACGTGGCCACAGTCCAGGCAGATGCGCAGGTGAGCCCAATGCTGTTCGCCGAGTTGCATGCAGTCCTCACACACGCTGATGTCGCCGTTCGCTGGCGGTGGATCGGTCGCGGCGTCGACTCCGGACTCCGCGAGCTCTGGACATCTGGCTGCCGCGGGACCCTCGCTGCGGGACTCACCGGCACGGGCACGAGATCGACCGAACAATCGCATGCCCCATTATCGCGCGACTGCACGTCACAGTCGGGCTAGGTTGACGCAGTGAGCGCATCCCTTCTGCTGGTCGGCGTGCTGTCGGTGGCGATCGCGGCGGTGTGCCGGCACTACCGGCTGTCGGCGCCTCTGATACTCGTACTCGTCGGTCTCGCCATAGGCTGGATCCCCGGGCTTCCGGCAGCAGAACTCGACCCCGACTTCGTGCTTTTCGTCATCCTTCCGCCACTGCTCTACTCGGCCGCGCAGGACAGCTCGTATCAGGAGATCCGTGCGAATCGCCGGGCGATCGGCCTGTTGGCAATCGGACTTCCGCTGGTCACCACAGTCGTCGTCGGACTGGTGGCCTACCTGTCGGTCCCACATCTGCCGCTCGCTGGCGCACTGGTGCTGGGTGCCATCGTCGCGCCGCCCGACGCGGTGTCGGCGCAGGCAATAGGGCGCAGGGTCGGACTGCCGAGACGCATCATGACGCTGCTCGGCGGTGAGAGCCTACTCAACGACGCGACCGCACTCACCGCCCTGCGAGTCGCCCTGGCCGCTGCAGTCGGCGCCACGACCTCCGTCTGGAACGGGCTCGAGACCTTCCTGCTGGCCGCGATCGGTGGCCTCGTTGTCGGCCTGCTGATCGGTTACCTGGTGTTCCGCGTGCGCGACTGGCTCACTGATCCCACCATCGAGACGGCGATCGGCCTCATCGTGCCGTTCGCGACGTACTTCGTCGCCGAGGAACTGCACACCTCCGGAGTGATCGCCGTCGTCGTCGCCGGATTGTTCCTCGGCCAGCGGTCCGTTCGACTCGGATACGCGACACGTCTGCAGGACGAAGCGGTTCGCAAATCGATCGATGCGCTGCTCGAGGCGTTCGTCTTCCTACTGATCGGGCTGCAGTTACCCGACCTGATCCGTGGTCTGGCAGGACAATCGTGGCTGCACATCGCTTTCGACGCCGTGATGGTTCTGCTCGCGACGATCCTTGTGCGCTTCGCGTGGGTATATCTGTTCACGTATCTGTCACGTTTGCTGCCGGGCGTCCGACGGCGAGAACCCCCACCCAAACCGTCCTGGCTGTTCGTCGTCGGATGGTCGGGCATGCGGGGCGTCGTGTCACTGGCGGCAGCGTTCTCGATTCCGCTGACCACCGAGTCGGGTGAGCCCTTTCCCGCCCGCGCCGAGATCCTGTTCCTGACCTTCGTGGTCGTCGTCGGGACGCTACTGATCCAAGGAATCAGCCTGCCGTGGGTGATCCGACGTCTCGGTGTGTGCGGAGACGACGACGCGTCGGATCGCCTGGCATTCGCCGCGGCACAGGACCGCGCGTCACGAGAGGCCGAGAACTACCTCGACTCGGTGTCGGAGGACATCGAGGAGCACGATCCGCGCCGTCTGCAGGTCGCGATGCTGCGCAAATGGCTGACCACCCAACGCAATACGGCGTGGGAGGAACTCGGCCGGGGGCCTGAGGACATCGGCGAGTCCCCGACATCAGCGGGAAACCGCATGCGTACCAAGCTGCTTGAAATCCAACGAAAGGTGTTCATCGACGAACGCGACGCCGGCCGCATCGACGACGAGGTGCTGCGCGCAGCACTGCGACGGCTCGACTTCGCCGAAGGGGTCACCGACCGCGAGGGATGAGGCGTCGAGGACGTCGGTCGACTCCCATCCGGGGGCCTTCCGCCGACCGCGGGTAACGATCAGTCGGCTTCCGTCGGGGCGGAGGGATCGTCCTCGGGGATCGCCGCGTACACGCGGGTCTCCTCGGTGCGCCCACGCAGCGAGGTGGTCTCCTGTTCCTCCCAGTGAGCGGCCTCCTCGGCATTGGCTACGTCGACGGCCCGCCCCGAAGCCAGCGGGCGGCGCGGATCCCGCTTGGCGAGTTCGGAAAGTCTGGCGCTCTCGTTGACCGGATCACCGATGATCGTGTACTCGAACCGTTCGATCGCGCCGACGTTGCCCGCGACGACCGACCCGAACCCGACACCGATGCCCGCCGAGAGTTCGGGAACCCGACGCGCGAGTTCGCATGCGATCTCGCGGGCGGTAGCCAGCGCGGCACCCGCGGCGTCGTCGAGATCGATCGGCGCGCCGAAGATTGCGAGCACGGCATCGCCCTCGAATTTGTTGACCAGACCCCGGTGCCGCTCCACCTGCTTGACGATCACGGCGAAAAACCTGTTCAGGATCTCGACGACCTCCGTCGGTGAGCGCTCGGCGGCAAGCGTCGTCGAACCGATGACGTCGACGAACAGTGCGGCAACGGTGCGTTCGGTGCCGCCGAGTGCGGGGTCGGAACTCAGTGCGGCTTCGGCGACCTCACGACCGACATGTCGTCCGAAGAGATCACGCATGCGCTCACGCTCACGGAGTCCGCCGACCATCGAGTTGAAGCCCACCTGAAGGTCGCCGAGCTCGGTGCCGTCGTACACAACCAGGTCGACCTCGTCGCGGACATCTCCCGCCTGCACCCTGTTCATACCGTTACGCACGCTGCGCAGTGGTCCGGTCACGCTCAGGCTGGTCAACACCGTGAGTAGCAGGCCGGTGGCCAGGGAGATGACAGCGAGCACGAACACCCCGACGAACAGGTCGAGTTTGCTCGTGTCCTCGCGGAATGCGCCGAACGAGACCACGAGCAGGATTCCGACGATGGGCGTCGCAGAACCGACGATCCACGCCACCACCGACCGTGACAACACACCCGATCGCTTGCGTCGGCGGTACCCGGCACTGATGAGATCCGCCGAGACCGGGCGGAGCGCGAGTTCGATCAACAGGTAGGAGACACCGACGACGACTGTGCCTGACAACCCGATGACGAAGAACATCTTCGGGATGAGCATCGGACTCTGGACGCCGTACATGATGGTGAACATCACCACGGCCCCGAGCCACAGCATCGCCTGTAGCCCCAACAGTCGGATGGGCACCCGCTGGGTGCGCTTGGCGTCACCCTTGGTCGGCTGCTCGCGTCTGATTGCCCACCGTAGATCTCGCGTGACGGTGAACGTGCCCCAACCGATACCTACGACGAATGCCAGGGAGACATACAGCGGCACGACTATGTAGTTGACCCACCACAGCTCGGGGAGGAAAGTCGACGGTTCCGGAATGCCGACGGTCGACAGGGCGATGGCGGCGATCGCACCCACGAGATTGGTGACGACGATCGTCGCGGTCAGCACCGTCTGGACACGAACCCGTCGTTTGATTCGGCCTTCGGCGGCCGACCCCAGCAGGATCGACCCGTAATCGCGCTCGGATCGACCCCGGATCATCCACATACTGTGTCACAGTCGCTTTCCACAGCGACAGCGGCCACAGCGACATGTATCGGCGGAACGTGCGACAGACGGGCGGCGGGACGGTCGCACCGTTCCAAAACTCGTTGACGGCTCGACCGGTCCCGCCGCGCGATGGACAGATCCTCAATCGACTCGCAGTGATATACCACCCCCTTCGTTCAATGTCCGAAATTTTTCTTCAAAGAACCTGTGCAGCAGCATCTTCCACGGGCATCAGCCCACGGGGCAGTGCTCAGCCGCTCGCATTCGCGGTGATGGCCTGCTGACGGCCGGTGGATTCGACGACGATCTTGCGTGGTTTCGCCTCCTCGGCGAGAGGGATCGTCACCGACAGCACACCGTTGTCGTAGTTGGCTACGATCTTCGTGACGTCGATACCTTCACCGAGGGACACCTGCCTTCGGTACGTCCCCGAAAAACGTTCGCTCGCAAGCCATTGCACACCATCGTCAGACGGCGCACTCCGCAAGCGCGTCAACATCGCCGAACGGATCAAAACGAAGCACAGCAATCACGGTGGGCATCATCGCGTCGACGTCGTCTGGCCCGAACCATCCCCACTCGAGAAATGGTGGGCATCGGTGATGAAACAATCCGACCGCAAGGCGTCGTCGAACAATGAGGGGAAACGACGCCTCGCGACCGGATTCAGCTGATCCTGATCATCTTTTTGTTGACGAACTCGTCGATGCCGAAGCGCCCTAGTTCGCGGCCGAAGCCCGATCGCTTCACGCCGCCGAACGGCAGTTCGGCCCCTTCCGCGCCGACCGCGTTGACGAAGACCATGCCTGCCTCGATCTTGTCGGCGACGCGCAGCGCCTGGTCGGGATCGGTCGTGAAGACGTACGAGCCGAGACCGAACGGGGTGTCGTTGGCGAGTTCGACAGCGGCATCCTCACCCGACACCTTGTAGACGGTCGCGATCGGACCGAACAGCTCCTGCTTGGCAACCGCAGACTCAGGGTCGACGCCGGTCAGCACACCTGGCGGGAAGTAGGCGCCCTTTCGCTCGCCCGCCGACTCGAGACTCGCCCCGGCAGCCAACACCGACTGCACCTGCTCGTCGAGTCGCTCGGCCGCGGCCACCGACGACAGCGGCCCGAGTTCTTCGGCCGCAGCCTTGACCTTCTCGGTGAACTTGACGATGAAATCGTCGTAGACGCTCTCGTCGACGATGAACCGCTTGGCCGCGTTGCACGCCTGCCCGGTGTTCTCGAATCGACCGTCGACAGCGGCGGACACAGTCGCATCGAGGTCGTCGGTGGAGAGCAGAATGAACGGATCCGACCCGCCGAGTTCCAGAACGACCTTCTTGAGGTTGCGTCCCGCGACCTCGGCGACCGCAGCCCCCGCACGTTCGGAACCGGTCAGCGAGACACCCTGCACACGCGGGTCGGCGATGGCCTCGGCGATCTGCTCGTTGGTGGCGTAGACGTTCACGTACGCACCGGGCGGGTAACCCGCGTCGAGGAAGATCTGCTGCAGAGCCGCCGCCGACTCGGGGCACTGCGGAGCATGCTTGAGTACGATCGTGTTGCCCAGCACCAGGTTTGGTCCGGCGAATCGCGCGACCTGGTAGTAGGGGTAGTTCCAGGGCATGATGCCCAGCAGTACACCGACAGCGCTGCGTCGGATGAACGCCGAACCCTCACCCTCGAGCAACGTGATGGGCTCGTCGGCAAGGAACTTCTCCGCGTTGTCGGCGTAGTACTCGTAGATCGCGGCACTGAACTCGACCTCGCCGACGGACTGGTCGTACGGCTTGCCCATCTCACGGACGATGATCTTGGCGAGTTCGTCCTTACGCTCGGTGTGCAACTCGCCGACGCGACGGATCAGAGCGGCACGCTCGGCGACCGTGGACTTCTTCGACCACGTCTGGAACGCGTCGTACGCCGCGGTGATCGCGGCGTCGACCTGTTCGTCGGTCGCGGTCGGATACTCCTTGACGACGTCGCCGGTCGCGGGGTCGACCACTTGGTACAAGCTCATCGGACTCTCCTCGTCTGCACGCACGGCCCGCTCGGCCGACTCCCCTACGAATGTAGTAGCCGAGGTCGCCTCACGCTGAGTGAATCGACAAGACTCGAACCGGAATGCTGCGGATTCAGCACAATCGACGGTCTGATCGGGAGGTAATTCGATGCGATACGGCCCCTCGGCGACTGATTCCGTTTAGAGAGGCGGATGCGCCCCGACAGCGACCGTCAGACGATGACCCGGCGTACCACACCCGACCGCCGGCCGCCGACGCTGACGCGACTCAGACGATGGCCCTGCGCACTACAGTCTGGTCACGACCGGGACCGACGCCGATGCACGAGATGTGCGCGCCCGACAGCTCCTCGAGTCGCAACACGTAGTCCTGCGCGGTCTGCGGTAGTTCGTCGAAGGTCGTGCACTGAGAGATGTCTTCCCACCAGCCCGGCATGTACTCGTAGACGGGCTTCGCGTGATGGAAACCGGTCTGTGTCATCGGCATCTCGTCGACGCGTTCGCCGTCGACCTCGTAGGCGACGCAGATCGGCACGCGGTCGAGGCTGGAGAGCACGTCGAGCTTGGTCAGGAAGTAGTCGGTGATGCCGTTGACGCGTGTCGCGTAGCGGGCGATCACAGCGTCGAACCAACCGCAACGTCGGGCACGGCCGGTGGTCACGCCGACCTCGCCCCCGGTCTTGGCGAGGTACTCACCCCATTCGTCGAACAGTTCCGTGGGGAACGGACCCGAGCCGACGCGGGTGGTGTACGCCTTCAGGATGCCCAGCACGGTGCTGATCTTGTTCGGTCCGATGCCGGATCCGACCGACGCACCGCCGGCTGTCGGATTCGACGACGTCACGTAGGGGTAGGTGCCGTGGTCGACGTCGAGCAGCGTGCCCTGCGACCCTTCGAGCAGCACGGTCTCGCCGCGTTCGAGCGCCTCGTTGAGCAGGAGCTGCGTGTTCGCGATGCGGTGTTTGAAGCCCTCGGCCTGCGCGAGGACCTCGTCGACGACCTGCGCCGGTTCGAGCGCGCGCCGGTTGTAGATCTTGACCAGGATCTGGTTCTTGAGCTCGAGCGCCGCCTCGACCTTCTGCGCGAAGATCTTCTCGTCGAGCACGTCGGCTGCGCGCACACCGACGCGCGCGATCTTGTCCTGGTAGCACGGCCCGATGCCGCGGCCGGTGGTGCCGATCTTCTTGTTGCCGAGGAATCGCTCGGTGACCTTGTCTATCGCGACGTGGTAGGGCATGAGTAGATGGGCGTCGGCCGAGATCATCAGGCCGGTGGTGTCGACGTCGCGATCCTCGAGGCCGCTGAGCTCGGTGAGGAGCACACCCGGATCGACGACGACGCCGTTGCCGATGACGTTGTTGACTCCCGGTGTCAGGATTCCCGACGGGATCAGATGCAGGGCGAACGTTTCGCCGTTCGGGAGCACAACGGTGTGACCTGCATTGTTGCCGCCCTGATAGCGGACCACCCACTGTAGCTTCCCGCCGAGCAGATCGGTCGCCTTGCCCTTGCCCTCGTCGCCCCACTGGGCGCCGATAAGCACGATCGCTGCCATGTCCCAATACTCCTTAGTCGCACGCGTGCGGAACGTCAGTCGCAGGCATGCGGTGCGCGCCGTAACGGACCTACCCTACTTGCTGACCGGGCAGAACCCGCGACGACGCCCCACACTGGCGGCTCCACCCCCCACCCTCTCGCTCGGGCACGGCTACGCTCGTCGGCGTGTCCCATGCAGTCATCTCGTCGGTGACCGTCGACGACGCCCGGAAGTCACCTCCGACGCGCAAGGCTGTGCGGCGGGTCGTCGACGCTGCTCTGGCCGACCGTCCGGATCGGCTCATCGTCGAACCGGGGGATTCCGCATATCCAGACGTTCTGCTCGCCGAAGTCGTCGCGACCCTGATGATCGCCGAACGACTCGACGTCGAGATCGCCTACGCACCAACGTCCGCGACCGCGGCCACGACCCGATACGGGTTGCCACATGGACCCGCAGCGCTCGATCTCGCACGCCACGGCGACGCCCGCGAGCTGCCGCTCATCCGCGACGACGCCGCAACCGTGCTCGTCGGCACCGCGCGTCATCTCGGTGCCGACGCGAAACTGCACGGTGAGAGTTATGTCGACGATTCCCGACTCTTCGCAGGATCGGTGCGTGGCATCCGCATCGAACCGATGCGTGAGGCTCCGGGCCTGCGCGCACGAGTCGAACGTCGGCTGCGCTCCGGCAGATGGCACATCGGTCGGGCGGCCCAGACCGGCGGCACCAATCTCGTCGTCGAACGCGAAGGCGTCGTGACCGAGAGAATCGTGAAGCGGTCGACCTTCTACCGCCACCACGTCGACTGGAAGTTGGTATGTCCGTGACCTCGAGTGCATGGGCCGGCGGAAGGCCCGAGCGGCCGACCACGCGTGAGATCGCACGGGCGATCCGACCGGGCTGGTTGTTCCTGGCGTTCGTCGCCGTCGCGGTAGTCGGCGGGTGGATGTGCGCTGTCTCGGCACCCGGCCGCAACGCGATGTCGATCGGCGGGACGCTGTTGCTGGTGCTCGCAGGCTGGGTGATCTCGCTGTGCCTGCACGAGTTCGGGCACGCCGTCACCGCGTTCCGATTCGGCGACCGCAACGCCGAACTGCGCGGCTATCTCACGCTCAACCCGATGCGCTACACCCACCCGGGACTCTCCCTCGGTCTGCCGCTGCTGATCATCTTGCTCGGCGGCATCGGATTCCCCGGTGGGGCCGTCTACCTCGACGAACGCGGCATGACCAATCGGCAGAAGACACTGGTCTCGCTTGCCGGTCCCGGGATGAACATCGTGCTCGCGGTGATCCTGCTGGTGGTGATCCGAATCGCGGCGCCCGACGCGTTCGTCCCGCTGCACTCGGGTGTGCTGTCCGGGATGATCCTTGCGGTCGACGGCGTGAATCTGTGGGCGGCGCTGGCGATGCTGGCCTTCTTGCAGATCACCGCCGCCGTGCTCAATCTGATCCCCATGCCGGGTTTCGACGGCTACAACGCCATCGAGCCCTACCTGTCGCAGCAGGCACGGGCGAATGCAGCGAAGATCGCGCCCTACGGGTTTCTGATCGTGTTCGCGCTGTTGTTCATCCCCCAGCTCAACGCCGCCTTCTTCGACCTCATCCGGTGGCTGTACGAGTTGTCGGGCGTTCCGTCGAATCTCGCTATCCAGGGCTGGAACGTCTTCATGTTCTGGCGCACATGACCGTCGACAGGGGCTGCCGAACCGCGAGGTACGCGGAGCAGAGCAGGTAACTCACGCTGCGCTCGATCAGTGGGGCATCCTGCACCGCAGTCCGTGGTCACGCTCCACGTACCCACGAGCGGGTGTTCACCCCGCTACCGATGTAGCTGCCCTGACCGCAGTCGGTTGCAGCGAACCCGCTGCGGTCGGTCACCGGGCTCGTGCGGTGATAGAACACCCGAACGCCATCTCGCTCACCCGAATTGCGACCGAGTCCGACGCAGTCGAGTTCGAGGACAGCCCGGACACCTGCAGGGCAGTTGATCGATGCCCCGGCCCAGTAGCTGTAGGTTCTGCAGTCGCGTGGCGAGGCCGCCTGCGCGTCACCCGCTCCGGCGACGAGGGCTCCGCCGAGGGCAAGACCTGCGACAGCCGCTCCCGTCGCGATACGTCGAACAGTGGCGGTCGTATGAAAACGCGTGCTGTCGATGTTCATGCCGTGCTCCTCATGCGGGTCGGATCGCTTACACCGACATTCGCGACATTGACGGCATTCGTTACGTCACATCGTGCGAGAGCCGAGGTCACCAGCCCAGATCGTCGCGGCAACGCTTCTCGACCTGGTCAGGGTCCACCTGGATCGTCGCGTGGGTGAGCCCATGACGGGCCAACACCTCACGCGCCCGGGGAAGCACCTCGTCATTCGGGCAGTTACTTGCCAGATGCACTGTCGCGACGTCCATCCCGGTGGTCAGCGACCAGACGTGGAGGTCGTGGACGTCGTGCACCTCGGGGATGGCGGCGAGTTCGTGTTCGAGCGCGTCGACGTCGACATGGTCGGGCGCCTGCTGGTTGAGGATGCGCAGAGCGTCGCGTGCGAGTCGCACCGCGCGGGGCACCACCCAGATGGCGATCAGGACCGCGACGACGATATCGGCATAACCCCAGCCGGTGGTCATGGTGACGATGCCGGCGATCAACACCCCTATGCTGCCGACGGCATCCGCGAGGACCTCCATGTACGCCCCCCGCACTGCGATCGACTCCTTGGAGTCGGCACGGAGGAGCAGCATCATCGCGACGTTGACCGCCAGACCGACCAACGCCACCACGATGAGTGTCAGCCCGGGGACCTCGGGGTCGGACCCGATGCGTCGGATCGCCTCGTAGAGCACGAAGATCGCCACACCGATCAGCAGGACGGCATTGGCCACGGCCGTGAACACCTCGGCGCGATGCCAGCCGAAACTCCTTGTGGCGGTAGTTGTTCCGTGTCGCGCGAGCAGCAGCGCAACGAGACCCATCAGCAGAGCGACGACGTCGGTGAGCATGTGCCCGGCGTCGGCGATCAAGGCGAGCGAGTTGACCGCGATTCCGACGACGAGTTCGACCACGAAGTACGTTCCGATCATCGCGACCGCGACGCCCATCGGCCAGATTCGACGATTCGGAGTCACGGCGGCGACACCGTGCGAGTGCGTGTGTGAATGCGAGTGACCCATGGTGCAGCCAATATATGCACGAGTTCGCATATATGACAAGAATTAGGACCACCTAAATGCGCTGCATGGCTCCGGACCAGAGCAACGCAAAGGCGCAACTCGGTGCTATCAGCGGGTCTTCCGGTGCCGTCGGCGCGTTCCCCGGTGCCGTCGGCGCGTTCCCCGGTGCCGTCGGCGGGTTTCCCGGTGCCGTCGGCGGGTTTCTCGGTGCCGTCGCGCGAGCTCGCCATTTCAGGGAGTCGGCGGTCAGCGCAGCGTCGCCTGTGCCGATGAACGCCTGAGTCCGCACACCATCAACAGGTCGATCAGCAGCGATCGCGTCTCCGCCAGCAATGCCGTCTCACTCATGCCGCTCTCCGCGACGAGCTCGGCACGCGCCTTACGCGCGATGGTGCGCAGCACGCGGGCGGCGTCTGCCGGGTCTGGTGATTCGCCTGGCTCGGCGAGCATCATTCGTCTCAACGTCTCGAACGCGTCCCCGAGGTCGTCGATGATCTCGATCAGCTCGGGACGCAGTTTCTCGCCGCGCTGTGTCATCCCGAGCGCGCGTCGCGCGATGATCCGGAAGTTGCGCACGCCGTTGTCGATGGGGTCGGCGGTGGCGGCGATTCTCTGCAGGCGCAATCGCTGACGCCAGTGCAGCGGCGAGATGGTGCTGATCTCCTTGCCGCCCCGCATATCCGACCGCATGGTGTTGATCGCGGCCTGCGTCCCACGAGCGCTCTCGAGCGCCGAGAACACCACGTCCGCGTCGCCGACGCGCAGCCCGGCAGCCAGTGTCTTCGCGGCGTCGCGCATGGTGGCGAGGATGCCGGCGGCGTCGCGTCGTCCGCGTGAGGCCGGATTGGCAGGTAGCAGCGCCCCCACGATGATGCCGACGAGCCCGCCGATCAGCGCGTCGAACGCACGGTAGTAGCCGCCGGCCTGACCGGGCGGCAGAAGTGTGGCGACCAGTACTGCCGACGATGCGGCCTGCATCGGGATGAGTGGACCGTCGTCGAGGAACACCGCGGTCGCCATCGCGAGGGCCACCACCACCATGATCTGCCACGTGCCCGAGCCGATTCGGGAGATGAGCAGGTCGCCGATCAGGATGCCGATGGACACGCCGACGACCAGTTCGACTGCCCGACGCCATCGCTGTCCCAGCGACAGCCCGAGCGAGATCACGGCGGCAATCGGCGCGAAGAACGGGCGCGAGTGATGCAGCAGGTCGAGCGCGATCCACCACGCCAGACCGGCGGCGACCGAACACTGCAGGATCGGTTGGAGTGAGAGGTACAGCCGCCGGACGCGGGTACGCAAGGGACGCGGGAGCGCGTTGACCCTGGCGCTGACCCGCGCACGCAGCGTAGCGATCACACCAGTCCGAGTTGCTCTGCCGCGGACGGGTCGCTTTCGTTCAGCAGGTCGAGGCAGCGCAGGTACTCGTCATGCTCGCCGATGACGCGAGCAGCTCGTGCCAACGCACCGACGCAGCGCAGGAACCCCTGGTTGCCCTCGTGCGCCCATGGGACCGGCCCGAAACCCTTCCATCCGTTTCGACGCAGTTGGTCGAGTCCACGGTGGTATCCGGTGCGTGCATAGGCGTAGGCCGCGATGACCGCGTTCACATCGGGTGTCTGGCCGCCTTCCGGCTGGCCGTCGGCGCTCACGCCACCTGCCGACAACGCCGCCTCTGCCAGGTATGCCCAAGCAATCGACGCCGTGGGATGCGCTGCGGCGACCGCAGCGGGAGATGCACCGTTGAGCAGGTCCGACTCGGACTCGTCGTCGCCCGGCAGGAGCGTCGGTTGGGGGCCCATCAAATCTCCGAAGGAAGTCACTCCCCTATTCAAGCATCGAGCCCCGGCGCGGTGTCCGCTTCGGGTCTCCCGGCATATCCACAACGCAGAATGCTCGCCCGAGGCGCCCGACGACGTCGACGCGGCGGTAGTAGTCTGCGCAGAATGCACATCGCCCTGCCCAGATGCCTCTGACAATCGCGATTCGCTAGGGTGAATGGCGCACTTGGTCGTTGCACGACCCCCCATGCCGCACTGCGCGGCGGAATCCACTTGGTCGAGGAAGGATTGGTGATCGACGATGCCGCAATCCGGTGATCGGAAATCGGCTGTCACCAAGGCTTTCTCGGTGATCCGGAAGAAGGCCGTCGAACGCCTGGAGGGCGCTTCCAGCCGAGGCGGCTCGTCGCAGACGAAGTCGTCGTCCCCGACACCGAGCGGTTCGTCATCGAAAGCATCGACGGCGACCACGGACGCTCACGCGGGGGGAACTGGTACTTCGGTAGACAAATCTCGGGTCGACGAAGTGGACGCGGACGGCGCGAAGGCCTCTGACCCGCGACCTGCTGGTCCGACTCCGCGCGGCGGGCGTGGAATCGACTCCGCGACCAAGGTGATCTCGCGCGACCAGTTGCCCGATCCGAGCACCCTCGAGGATCTCGACGACATCGATCCGCTCGCAGGCGGACAGAAGCGCGACGCCGCAGAATCCGACGCCTCCGATCCTGACACTTCAGCTTCCGACGCTGACTCCTCCGATTCGAACGGCAAATCCGCGGTCGCCAAGGTGTCAGGCACTGCGTCCCCGAGCGCCACCGACACCACGGTCATCAAGCGTGACGAGCTGCCGGACACCAGCGATATGCCCGAACTCGACGACGTCGACATCACAGGCAACAGCTCGCCGGCCGACGATGACGATGCTGCCGACGGCACCAAAAAAGACGCCGACGGCACCGAAACGGCCGCCGACAGCACCGAAACAGCCACCAACAGCACCACGGAACCCGCCGACAGCACCACGAACCCCGCCGACAGCACCGCAGAAGAAGCTGACGGAACCGCCGAAGACGCCGACGGACACCGCGGAAAAGCTGTGGCAGCGGGTGCGGCCGTGGCTGGCGCTGCCGGGGCGGCGGCGTTGGTGAAGCGCGACGCCGACGGCGAGACCCCGGATGCCGACGCTGACGTCGACACCGCGGGCGTGCCCCCCGCCGACACCGCAGACACCGCAGACACCGACGCTGCGGATACCGACTCCTCCGGAGATACCGACACTTCAAGCGTTGGCTCCGACGAAGCGCACCCTGACGGAACACAAGCCGCCGAATCCGACACAACGGAACCTGAAGCAGAACCTGATACGCCGACGTCCACCGAGTTCCCCGCAGCCGACGAATCCTCTGCCGCCGAGATCGAGGATGCAGACGACACGGCGGATGCTGTCGCCGCCGACCAGGCGAAGGCGGAGTCCGACGCAGAGCTCGAGGAGTCGGATCCCGACGCCGCAGCCGCTGAGGAATCAGCGGAAGAGTCGAGAGCCGACAAGGAAGACGCGGAGGCTCGCCTCGAAGCATTCGAGGCGACGACGGACGCGGGCGACGCGAGCATCGCAGAGGCAGCGACCGACGGTGACATCGGCGATTTCGAACCGATCGACGAGATCGACGACGAGCCCGTCGCCGCCGACGAGTCCGTCCCCGACGAGGACGCAACTGCCGACGACACCGAGAACGTGAGCGACGCCGAGGCCCAGAGCAGCGCCGAGGCCGAGCACGACGACGACCCCACGACGGGGATCGAGACCGATGCCGAGTCGGCCGCGAGCGAGACTGACGAGCCCGACACCGACACAGTCACCGACGAACCCGACACCACAGCCGACGAGCCCGACACCGACGAATCGCAATCGGACACCGACGGCGACACGAGCACAGACGGCGACGCGGAAACAGACAGCGAAGCAGAGGACGCGGAGACCGTCGCGTTGCGGGCGCAGAAGCCCGGCAGCGAGGCCGATCCCACCGATACCGCAGGCTCCGACACCTCGAACAACGAGGACAACGAAGACGGCGCGGCGGGCAAGGTAGCTGTCGCTGCCGGTGGTGCGGCAGCGGTCGGCGCTGCGGCGGCAGGTGCCGCGACCGCAGGCGCCTCGACGTCGCGACCCGCAACGTCGTCTGGTTGGTCGACCACAGCGCACCAGCCGCAAGTGATCCCGCCCGCTGGCTCTACGAAGACCACGACGACCACGCCGCAGAGCACCACGCGATCGAAGCGCGGCCTGCTGCTGACCATCGGCGCGGTGGTCGTCATCGCGCTGATCGTCGTGGGAGTGGTGTGGGGTGTGCTCGCCTCACGCGCCAAGCCCGCCGCCGACGAAGCTGCCGACACAGCGTCGAAGTTCTCCTCCGCGCTGTACAACGGTGACCTCTCCACGCTGCGGTCAATCACCTGTGGCCAAGAGAACCAGTTCTATTCCAATATCTCCGACGCCGACTTCCAGAAGATCTACGACGCCCAGAAGGCGCGTAACGAGTTGGTCCGCACCGGGGACATCAAGGCGTCGAAGGTCACCGACGACGGAGCAAAGGCTGTCGTCGAAGTGACGGCATACCAGACCAGCAAGCCGAACGAACCGCAGACCGTCACCATCAATCTGCAGAAGGACGGCAGCGACTGGAAGGTCTGCACGCCGCGGTGACCGCTCGCCGGGCACCTGGGGCCACTCGCGACAACATCCCGGGCACGGGGTGGGTGCCCGGGCGACAGGCCCCCGGCCATCATCCGACCCAACCGCTGCATGTCGCGCCGCGACCGGGGCGTCGCCCCTACGTTCCTGCTGCCGACGTTGCCGGTCCCGCCGCCCCGCCGCTCCATCCAGCACGCCCACTCGTCGAGAACTCGACGCCGCGGCCGACTTCGCCCAGCTCACGTTCGCAGCGGGTGAGGGTCCAGCGCCGCGTGGATCCTGCCGTGGTCTGTGCGGCGATCACGATGATCGCGCTCGCCCTGACGGTCGTTGTCGGACTGACCTGGACCTGATCTCGGCTCGCCCCCGCCAGCTACCCGTCCGCAGCAATCGAGCGATCGACGAAGCGCGGCAGAAACACTCGCATCCAGACCTCGCGTATCGCAACGCCGACGAGGACGATCAGCATCATCAGGACTGCGCGGAACGTGAATCCGTCGAATGTTCCCGGCGTCGCCAGGACGAAGAAGCCGAGCGAGATGAACGGCACAAGCACAGTGACCAGGCCCGGCGCGATGCGCCGTCCCGCCACCGCATCGATCACCGCTGCAACGATCACCACGACGAACGCGATCAGGGCATACACGCCGACGTCCTGCCACCAGTGCTCCGTCCCCGCACTCCAGCGGACGCCGGCGCCGATCTCATCGGTCGTCCGCAGGGGCGTGTACGCGGTCCATCCGGTGCTGCCCCAGAAGGATGCGTCGACCATCGAGTAACTGCTCCACCAGGTCACACCGCCCGCTAGTAGCACTGCGACCACGAACACCCACCACGCGGCATGGCCGACGACCCGTGCGACACGCATCATCCTGATTCGCCTCATAGCGGACACTATGTCCGATTTTGTTCGCCGAGCACAGCATTCTGCCGACTCGGGGCGGTCGCAGAGACGACTGCGCCCCTCCCGGTTCCGGGAGGGGCGGTCGTGTCGTAGGCGGTCGTGTCGTAGTCAGACGGTCAGGCGCTGATCGACTTTCCGTTGGACTTCAGGTCGCTGCACGCCTCGACGACCCGCTCGGACATGCCGGTTTCGGCCTTCTTCGACCACGAACGCGGGTCGTAGACCTTCTTGTTGCCCACCTCGCCGTCGACCTTGAGCACACCGTCGTAGTTGCTGAACATGTGCCCGGCGACCGGCCGCGTGTAGGCGTATTGGGTGTCGGTGTCGACGTTCATCTTCACGACGCCGTAGCTCAGCGCCTCATGGATCTCGCTCTTGAGCGAACCCGATCCGCCGTGGAAAACGAAGTCGAACGGCTTGGAGCCGTCGGGCAGTCCGAGCTTCTTGCTCGCGACTTCCTGCCCCATCTTGAGTACGTCGGGACGCAGCTTCACGTTGCCCGGCTTGTACACGCCGTGGACGTTGCCGAAGGTGGCTGCGAGGAGGTACTTACCCTTCTCGCCTGCTCCGAGCGCGTCGACGGTCTTCTCGAAGTCCTCTGCCGAGGTGTACAGCTTGTCGTTGATCTCGGCTTCGACGCCGTCTTCCTCACCACCGACGACGCCGATCTCGACCTCGAGAATGATCTTCGCAGCAGCCGCCTTGGCGAGCAGGTCCTGGGCGATCTCGAGGTTTTCGTCGATCGGCACGGCACTGCCGTCCCACATGTGCGACTGGAACAGCGGGTTCTTGCCCGCGTCGACGCGCTCCTGCGAGATGGCAAGCAACGGACGCACGTAGGTGTCGAGCTTGTCCTTGGGACAGTGGTCGGTGTGCAGGGCGATGGTCACGTCGTACTTCGCCGCCACGACGTACGCGAACTCGGCCAGCGCGACCGCACCGGTCACCATGTCCTTGACACCGAGGCCCGAGCCGAACTCGGCACCACCGGTGGAGAACTGGATGATGCCGTCGCTACCTGCGTCGGCGAAGCCCTTGATGGCCGCATTGATCGTCGACGACGAGGTGCAGTTGATCGCGGGGAACGCGTAACCACCCTCCTTCGCCTTCGCGAACATCTCGGCATACTGCTCTGGCGTTGCAATGGGCATGTCACGTCCTCCAACCGGATGGGGTCTCACGCTTCGAGTTCTGTTGACTCCATCTCAGTATGGCAAGTGGCGCTCACGCGTGTGCAAGACGCTCTCACCTGGGCTGCCGTCGCGCCGCACGACGATGTTCGACGCCGCGCTCAACCGCTCGGATCGGTCGATTTGTCCGTTTCCGCTACCCTCGGTGCCGTGACCGCCCCAGTTCTCGACGTTTCCGTACTCGCCGCCACGGCCACCACCGACCTCGCACTCCTTCCGGGTTTTCTTGACCCGGTCAACCTGTTGAACTCGTTCGGCACGTGGATTCTCGCGGGTCTGCTGCTCGTGGTGTTCATCGAGTCCGGGCTGCTCTTCCCGCTCCTGCCCGGCGATTCATTGCTGTTCACCGCCGGCCTGATCGTGGCTGCGAAGTCCGCGGACATCGAACCGTTCGCCCCGCTGTGGGTGCTCCTCGTGACGATCCCGATCGCCGCGTTCTTCGGCGACCAGGTCGGCTACTGGATCGGCAACAGGCTGGGCTATTCGCTCTTCAAGCCCGACGCCCGGGTACTCAAGGAGGCCTACATCGTCGAGGCCAACGAATTCTTCGCCAAGCACGGTCCGGTCACCATCTTCCTGGCTCGATTCGTACCCATCGTGCGCACCTACGCCCCGCTCGTCGCGGGTGCGGCCAAGATGCGCTATTCGGTGTTCCTCGCCTACAACGCGATCGGCGCGGTCGTGTGGGGCGCGGGTGTCACTCTGCTCGGCTACTTCCTCGGCCAGATCGCCTTCATCCGCGACAACGTCGACCTGATCTTCCTGCTGATCGTGTTCGTCTCGGTACTCCCCATCGTCTCCGAGGTGTTCAAGCGGTGGCGCCGCGCGCGACGACCCGTCGTCGAACAGAAGGTCGACGTCGCGTAGCGGCAATACTGTGGAGTCGCGTAGCGGCAATACTGTCGAGTCGCGTAGCGGCTGACAGGCACTCATTGGCTCTCCCACAGCTTGGCCAAGTAGCCTGGTGACCCGTGATCGACACCGCGCTTGCCCACACGACCACTGTGGTCGCACTACCCGGCATCCTCGACCCCATCAATGTCCTCAGCTGGTTCGGGGCCTGGGCATTCTGGGGGCTGCTCCTCGTCGTGTTCATCGAGTCCGGCGTGCTGTTCCCGGTTCTTCCCGGTGATTCCCTGCTGTTCGTTGCGGGCATGGTTGTCGCCGCGGGCGGCAAGGAGGGGATCGACAAGTTCGCATCGCTGTGGCAGCTGCTCATCTTCGTGCCGATCGCCGCGATCCTCGGCGGGCAGGTCGGTTATTGGATCGGGCGGTTCATCGGCATCGAGATGTTCAAACCCGACGCGCGTTTCCTGAAGCAGCGCTACCTGACCGAGGCCCAGGACTTCTTCGACAAGCACGGTCCGATCACCATTTTCCTTGCGCGCTTCGTGCCGATCGTGCGCACGATCGCTCCGATCGTTGCCGGCGCCGCCCGCATGAGGTGGTCGGTGTTCGCTCTGTACAACGTGATCGGTGCGATCGTCTGGGGCGCCGGCATTGTTCTGCTCGGCTATTGGCTCGGGCGGTTCGAGGTGGTGCAGAACCTCATCGAGCCGATCTTCATTCTCATCGTCGTGCTGTCGATCGCTCCGATGCTCATCGAGTGGTACCGCCGCCACCGTGCCGCGAAGAAGGTCGCCGCCGACGCCGTCGCGGCGACACCGACGACCGTCGACGATCCCGGCCCCGGCTCGGTCTGATCGACCATCGATGCCGTCAGATGGGCGTTGTACCGCCAGACAACGTAGCGATTCAAACGGTCAGAGCGTCGGCCGTAGTGCGTTCACTGGAGTAGGCCCACAGCCAGTCGGTGTACTTGTAGCTCGAGGTGTCGCGGGTCCGGAACAGTTCGTTGCGCGCGATGCGCGCTACCCCGTCGAGGTGCCACAGTTCACCCCACATCCGGCCGGTGGTCAGGATGCGGTTGCATCGTGGGGCCCGTTCGGCATTGACGGCCGCCAGTGCTCGGTCCCAAGCATCCGAACCACCAACGGCCAGTTCCTCTTCGGCGTAATCGGCGATGCACTTGGCGTCCTCGATCGCCATCACCGCGCCGGAAGCGAGATACTGCAGCGGCGGGTGCGCAGCGTCACCGAGTAGCATCATTCGGCCGTCGACCCAGTTCTCGATGGGCTCGCGGTCATACATCGGCCACCACCGGTCACGCCACAGGTGATCAGTAGCGCGGCGGACGGTCTCGTGGCAATGGTCGTAGGCATGCGCGAGTTCGTCTGGACCACCCCACTCCTTTTCGCCGGCAGCATATTTCGGTGATTGGAATACGGCGACCTGATTGAGCATCGAGCCGCCGCGCAATGGGTACTGGATGAAATGGCAGCGCGGTCCGATGTAGCCGACCACGTCGGTGATGCCGGCGCCCGCGGGGACGTCCTCCCTCGGAAACGTGCCACGGTAGGCCACGTATCCGGACGCGACGGGTTCGTCGACGGAGAGTTTGCGGCGCAGGCGGGATTTCAGCCCGTCCATCGCCAACACCACATCCGCCTCGTGGGCCCGTCCGTCGGCGGTCGACAGCACCGCCTTGTCACCTTCGGTGGTGACGTCGGCGACGGTCTGCCCAGTGAGCAGTTCGGCGCCCGCTCCGCGCGCTGCGTCGATTATGAGCGAGTGCAGATCGCTGCGGTGGATTACGAAATACGGTCCGCCGTAACGGTTCTGGAAGTCGGCGCCAAGGTCGACGCGGGTCAGCTCTTCGCTGGTGACTGCATCCCGGAAGACAATGTTGCCGGGCAGCACGCCGCGCTGCAGCGCGGTGTCGAGCAGGCCCCAGGAGTCAAGGATGCGTGCTCCGTGCGGGCCGATCTGGAGGCCAGCGCCGACCTCACCGAACTCGGCGGCGCGTTCGAAGAGGGTGACCGAGGCGCCCTTACGCGCCATGGCGAGTGCGGCGGCGGCGCCGCCGATTCCGCCGCCGGCGATCAGGACCCGGGAAGTTGACAATGACATACTTTGACTCCGATCTGGAGGTGAGAAAGTGGAAAACGTTGACGGAGAAGGGTCACCGATCGTCAGGCGGCGATCGGTGACTTGGCGACGGCTGACGGTTGCGAGCTGCGCACCGCGGAGACCGCGATGAGCACCATCGAGGCGATCAACGCGCTCACACCGAAGAGAATGAAGTTGGAGTTCGACCCGAGCCCCGCGGCGATCAGCCAGCCGCCGATCTGCGGCGCGGCGACGGCGCCGATACGTCCGACGCCGAGCGCCCACCCGAGTGCGGTGCCGCGCAACGGCGCAGGATACGCCGAGGCCACCGCGGCGATGATCAGGCACTGGGTCCCGTGGGTTCCTACTCCGGCGAGGACGAAGATCGCATAGATCATGCCGGT
Source organism: Gordonia otitidis NBRC 100426 (assembly GCF_000248075.1). GTDB lineage: Bacteria > Actinomycetota > Actinomycetes > Mycobacteriales > Mycobacteriaceae > Gordonia > Gordonia otitidis. The sequence goes on from NZ_BAFB01000098.1 coordinate 41,165, forward strand.
AGTCGGGCTGGTCACAAGAAGCAGAAGTGCACCACCGGCTATGAGTGCCGCCACCACTGCGGTGCGGACCGCACCGAATCGCGCTCCGGCCCAAGCGGTCACGACCGATCCGAGCACCGCTCCCAGATTCAGCGCGAGCGCGAAGGTCAGCGCGCTGCCGAGATCGGAGCCGGTCGACTGCATCAGCTTCGGCAGCCAGGTACCCAGTCCGTACCACGCCAGCAGGGTGAACACTGTGGCGATGGCGAACAGAATGCTCAGGGTGCGATAGCGCTCGCCGAGCAGTACCCGGAATCCGACGGGATGCCCGGCGTGATCGACTCGCGCGGCGGGAAAGACGAAGCCGGCCAACGGAACCAACAGCGCCAGCGGGACGAGGGCCAACAGGAACATCGGTTGCCATCCCCAAGCCGGGATGACCGACATACCGATGAGTGCGGCCGCCGATCCGCCCAGCGGCACACCCGACATCATCAGGGTGGCCACCGGTGAGCGCCACCGGTCCGGAACAAGCTCGGCAGCAAGAGCATTGGCCGTCGGCACCAATCCGCCGAGGCCGAGCCCGGCGATCAGACGCAAGATGCCGAAGACGAAGGGTCCGGGCGCGAACGCGCACGCAGCGGTGAACACCGACAGCACGATGGCGCATCCGACGATGGCGTTGCGCCTGCCGATCTGGTCGGACAGTCGGCCGGCGAGAACGGCGCCGATCATCATCCCGAGGAAGGCGAGGCTGCCGAGGGTTCCGGCGGTCGAAGCACTGATGCCCCATTCTTTCTGCAGGCTGCCGATGACGTTGCCGTAGACGATGAGGTCATATCCGTCGAAGACGACGAAGAGCCAGCACACAGTGACGGTGATGGCGGCGCGACGTGGAGACAGGCCGTGACGAGCGGCCGCATCACCCAGCGAGTGGGCGTGATGTGGTGTAGCGGTCATGGCATTACGGTGATGGACACCACAATCCCGTCGCAATATAGTTCTGCTATGCAGAAACGCGTGATCGAGCGGCCGTCTTATGTCATCGCCTCCGCCGATAACGCTCTGCGCCTGGTCGTTCTACTCCGTGACGTGGGCGCGGTGCGTCTGTCGGATGCAGCCGCCGAACTCGGGGTCGCCAACTCGACCGCCCACCGACTCCTCGCCATGCTGGTGTACCGCGGTTTCGCAGTACAGGACGAACATCGCATCTATCACCCTGGGCCGGCGCTCGGAGCCGGACCAGCACGACGAGGCTGGACTCGCGATCTCACCGATCGCGCACGGCCGCACCTCGAGGCATTGACCGCCCAAACTGGGGAGACCTCCAACCTGGTGATCCGCGTGGGAACTCAAGCGAGATTCCTTTACTCGGCCGAATCCGCCACCATCCTGCGGGTTGGGGATCGGCAGGGCCAAGTGCTCGACGCGCACCGCACCGCGGGAGGTCAGGCGCTACTCGCCGAACTCGACGAGGCGGTGCTCACCCAGCTCTACCTGCTCCCCGATGGTCAGGAGCGTCGCGACGACGCCGACCCCCGACTCCCGACCGACGAGTTCGCCGCGTTCACCGCAGCGCTGTCCACGGTCCGCAACTCAGGCGTCGGCATCAACCTCCAGCTGTCGGAGAACGGGGTGTCCGCGTTCGGCATCGCCATCCACAATCACCGCGGCCTGGCTCTCGGCGCGATCACTGTCGCCGTGCCGTCCACCCGCTACCAGCAGCACGCGCGCGGACCGCTGATCGGACAGATGCGCCGGTGCGTGCACGAGATAGAGATCGACGTCGCCGAGCTCGAACCCTGACACCTAGATCCACCCGACCACTGGCCCCTTTTCTTCTGTGCAGAAATCTCGAGATCAAATGTCATCCGCCCTCTACCGTCAGGATTTGTGCTTCACCCCATAGCCAGACGGAGAACGAGATGACCACCACCTCCCGCGAGACCGACACCGCCTACGTCGGCGCCTCCGAAGAAGACGCCGCCCTCAACGCCCTGTACTCCGACTTCAACGCCGCGAACCTGATCCCGCTATGGACCCAAATCGGCGACCTCATGCCGATGTCCCCGGCACCCCAGGCGATTCCATACGTCTGGCGATGGGCCGAACTCCTGCCCCTTGCCGAGCAGGCCGGCAAACTCGTGCCCGTCGGCCGAGGTGGCGAACGCCGCGCGATCGCCCTCGCCAACCCGGGCCTGGGCGGACGCCCGTACGTCAGCCCGACCCTGTGGGCCGCCATCCAGTACCTCGGACCGCGCGAGACCGCACCGGAGCACCGGCACAGCCAGAACGCCTTCCGCTTCGTAGTAGAGGGTGAGGGCGTCTGGACCGTCGTGAACGGAGACCCGGTCGCTATGCGCCGCGGCGACTTCCTGCTGACCCCCGGCTGGAACTTCCATGGCCACCACAACGAGACCGATCAACCGATGGCCTGGATCGACGGCCTCGACATCCCGTTCAGCTATTACGCCGACACCGGCTTCTTCGAGTTCGGCTCCGATGGCGTCACCGACGAGTCGATGCCCAAAGTGTCGCGATCGGAACGCCTGTGGTGCAATCCGGGTCTGCGTCCGCTCGTTGGGCTCGACGCCAGGGCCAGCTCCCCGATCGCGTGCTACCGCTGGGAATACACCGACGCGGCGTTGCGTCAGCAGCTCGAGCTGGAGGCCGAGGGCTACGCCTCGACAACCGAACCCGGTCACGCCGCCGTCCGCTACACCAACCCGACCACCGCCGGCGATGTCATGCCGACCATCCGCGCCGAGTTCCATCGGCTGCGCGCTGGCGCACAGACCGCCAACCGTCGCGACGTCGGCTCTACCGTTTTCCAGGTGTTCGACGGCGAGGGCGAGGTCACCATCGGCGACGACCGCCGCGAGCTGTCCACCGGCGACCTCGTGGTCATCCCCTCGTGGGTGCCGTGGTCATTGGCCACCGACGCCGGGATTGATCTGTTCACCTTCTCCGACGCACCGATCATGGAGCGCCTGCACTTCGATCGCACCCAGATCCAGAAGTAGTACACCCGACAAGCCCACCATCCCCACGAAAAGGACCGCCCCCGGATGAAACTCAGCACCCTCCGCCTCGCCGGCACCACCACTGCCGCCCGTGTCGATGACACCACCGCAACCTTAATCGATGGCTACGCCGATCTGGGAACCCTTCTCGCCCAAGACAACTGGCGTGATATCGCCCAGGCTGCCCACGGTACTACCGTCGCCCTCGACGGCGCCGACTACGCACCGGTGATCCCCCGCCCCGGCAAGGTGTTCTGTGTCGGGCTGAACTACGCGTCGCACATCAAGGAGATGGGCCGCGACCTGCCGGAGTATCCCACCCTGTTCCTCAAGCTCGCCGATGCCCTCACAGGCCCGTACGACGACGTTGTCGTCCCCGACTACGCTGCCTCGCAGCTCGATTGGGAGGCCGAACTGGCCGTCGTCATCGGCATGCAGGCATATCAGGTCACCGCAGCGTCAGCCGCCGACCACATCGCCGGCTACTCGGTCATAAATGATTACACGATGCGTGATTACCAATACCGCACCCTGCAGTGGGATCAGGGCAAGAACTTCGAGAAGACCAGCGGCTTCGGGCCGTGGCTCGACACCGACTACCAGCTCGGCACCCGCATCGAGACCCGACTCGAGAACGAGGTCATGCAGGAATCGACCACCGATGACCTGGTATTCAAGCCTGCTGAACTCGTCGAATATATCTCGCACATCGTGACCCTCAACCCGGGCGACGTCATCATCACCGGCACCACCGGCGGTGTCGGCCACGCCCGCAAACCGGCCCGCTACATCGGCGACGGCCAGACCGTCGAGGTCACCGTCGAGGGACTCGGAACCGTCCGGAACAAGACCATTGTCAAGTAGCGCCAACGCGGCGGGGACCGACATCGCGGGCTACCACCAACTCTCCCTCGATGAACAACTCGCCATCGCCCGCAATGGAACCGCCTATTTCGTACAACACCTGGCACGGGTCTCCGACGACGACCTCGCCGGGTCGTCTCTTCTGCCCGACTGGTCCCGCAAGCATCTCGTCGCGCACGTGGGCTACAACGCCGCAGCCCTGTGCAACCTGATGACCTGGGCAGCGACCGGGTACGAAACACCGATGTATTCCTCGCCCGCGCAACGCAATGAGGAGATCGACGAAGGATCGACGTTGGGGGCGCAGGCCTTGCGTAACCTCGTCGATCACACTGCGGCACGTCTCGACGAGGCGTGGCGCAACCTGCCCACCGAGAAGTGGGACGCGCAGGTGAAGACCATTCAGGGGCGAACTGTCCCGGCCACGGAGACCGCGTGGATGCGCACCCGAGAGGTCTGGATCCACACCATCGACCTCGGTGCCGGTGGCTCATTCGCCGACCTCCCCGAGGCCGTGCTGATCGACCTCTTCGACGACATCGTCGGCGCGTGGGGACGCAAGGGCAGCGGCGCAGATCTGCGGCTGATCACGCCGGTAGGCATCACCGATGTCGACCGGCATTTCACCGGCGACCGTATCGAGGTGCGCGGCAAGTTGTCGGCCGTCGTCGGCTGGATGACCGGACGCACCGTCGACTGTGTGCGGACCTCCACCGAAGTGACTGCGCCGCACTGGCTGTGAGGCGCCGACATCGAGAGATGAAAAGCGCCCACTACTCCGCCGATGTCTCCGCGAGGTTGATCGGCAACCAGCGGCCGTTGGCACCACTGTGGTCGACCGCGAAAACACGGTCGTCGGTGTGCCGAAAGCGATGCGCGCGAGGTGATCGCCGGGGCAAGAACCGTCAAACCGGGGATGTCATTGGCCGAAGAGTATCTACGCGTCGCAGCGCTGCGCGTGCAACGGCTCCTCGATCACCAGGCTGAGTCGAGGTCGGCATGTTGCCGAACCCACGCGTGCATCGCGATGCCCGCCGCCACCCCGGCGTTGATGCTTCGCGTCGAACCGAATTGCGCGATCGACACGGTCAGGTCGGCCTGGGCCTGGGCGTCGTCGCTGACGCCCGGCCCCTCCTGACCGAACAGCAGTACGCAGTCGCGCGGGAGATCGGCGGTCTCGAGCGGCACCGACCCCGGGGTGTTGTCGACGGCGACCACTGCAAGTCCCTCCTCGCGCGCCCATGCCATCAACTCCGACACCGACTCGTGGTGTAGCAGATGCTGGTAGCGGTCTGTCACCATCGCTCCCCGGCGATTCCACCTCCGTCGCCCGACGATGTGGACGGCGGCGGCGGCGAAAGCATTGGCGGTGCGTACAACGGTGCCGATGTTGGCGTCGTGGGCAAAGTTCTCGATGGCCACGTGAAACGGGTGTCGCCGCGAGTCGATGTCGTCGACGATCGCTTCGCGGCGCCAATACCGGTAGGCGTCAACGACATTGCGCGTGTCACCCTCGGCGAGCAACTCCGGGTCGTATCGGGGGTCGTCCGGAACGGGATCGTCGTGTTCGACGGCCCACGGGCCCACCCCGACGGCCGCCCCCGACTGCCATTCCGTTGGGCCGGGCTGCTCGGACGCGTCCTCCGGCATCGCCTCAGGCAAGACCGATATCGGCGAGCCCGAGCAGAGACCGGTACGGTACACCGAGTTTCGTGATCACCTGGTCTGCGCCGGTGGCTCGGTCGACGACAGTCGCAACCCCCACGACAACTGCACCGGCTTCACGCGCGGCTTCGACCGCGGTCGCCGGCGATCCGCCGGTCGTGCTGGTGTCCTCGACGATCAGCACGGCTTTGCCCTCGATGTCGGGCCCCTCGACGCGCCGCTGCATCCCGTGGGCTTTGGCTGCCTTGCGTACCACGAAGGCATCAACGGGACGCCCCGGTGCGTGCATGATCGCCGTCGCGACGGGATCGGCCCCCAAGGTCAGCCCGCCGACCGACTGATACGCCCAGTCGGAGGTGAGTTGACGCATCAACGCACCGATCAGTGGCGACGCCTCGTGGTGCAGCGTTGCGCGCCGCAGGTCGACGTAATAGTCGGCCTCACGTCCTGACGAGAGCGTCACCTTGCCGTGCACCACCGACAGTTCGGCGACGAGTCGCGCGAGTGCAGCGCGAGCTTCGGCGTCGACGTCAGGGGTCGAGGATGCGAAGGGCGTCGATGAAGTCACAGTGGGTTCAATCTTCCTGCTCGTGCGTCGTGGTCGGATGGCTCGAATCCGGTGTCACCATCAGTCACGACGATGGTGCCGATTAGGCCGATCGCCCGTCTCCGGCGGCTGCGCGGTTCGTGAGCGGCGCACCGGCATCGGGGTCATGCCCCGCCCCGTGGTCGGTGTCGACGGCCTGCGCGCGCCCGTCTCGCCCGCACCCTGAGCGGGTTCGCGCCGAGCGCTCGGGGCTGCAGACTCCTGCGCCTGCGCGCGGGCACGCCGTTCCTTGTCGCGCATCGATTCGGTCTTCTCGTCGGCGAACTCCTCGCGTGTGGGTCCGTGCGGATCACGCGGGTCCGGCGGATCCTGCGGGTCCTGCACGGGCGGGAGTACACGAAGCAGATCCGCGAAGCGTCGCACCACTTCGAGTCCGGTGTCCAGCTGGGTCGGATCGTTGGTCAACGGCATCGACCCGAGCGCCCAATTACCCTCGTCCCACAACACCTCGACGTACGACGGCGCGTTGTTGGCCAGCGCGACCATGCGCCGGTCGCACACACGGCGGGCCACGTCGAGATCGTTGGAGAACATGACGCGCGGACCCATCGCCCCGAGTAATTCGACGTCGTCCTCGGCCGGCGCGAGTACGTCTTCGTGACGCAGGTCGACGATCACGTTCGACGGCGTGCTGCGACGCACGGCGATCACGGTCGCGGTGTCAGCGAGGTCGAACACCACCGCTTCGGCACCACCGTAAACGCCATATGCGAC
>NZ_BAFB01000097.1 GCF_000248075.1 Gordonia otitidis NBRC 100426
CACTACTCACGGTCTGGGAAGACGAGGCCGCGGCCGCGGCAGGCGCGGCGTCGAAGGTCATCGACGGCTGGTCGGCGGTGAGCGATGAGCAGCTGACCGTGCGCATGAGACCGCTCGCCACCAAGGGGCGGTGGTCGCGGCGTGAACCGTTCGCCGTGGACGACCCGTCCGGGCGGCGACGTTGGGACGGCCCTGTTGCGGCCATCACCCGCGCACGCCTTCGACCGACCAGGGCCCTGTCATTCTGGCGCGCAGTGCCACCGGTAGTCGGCGAACTGGCGGGCAGTGAGGGGCTACGGCTGGCGGTCGGGGTCGGAGAATCCCCGAT
>NZ_BAFB01000096.1 GCF_000248075.1 Gordonia otitidis NBRC 100426
CATTCGAATCGGGAACCGCTCAAGAGAGCGAACATCGCATCCGAGGCGCGTTGCTGACGAGTCCGCCCATCACCGCCGCATACCGCGTCGGCCAAACGTCGTACCGCTGCGACCGCTACCCGCACGTTCTCGGCCGACATCACGGCGGTGAGCTCCCCGACCCCGTCACCACAGTTGTCGGTGAACACACCCCGTTTGTCCAGAGCACGTTCACGACGTTCACGCACCGCATCCGGATCCTGGCGGAACACGATCCGATCAACCATGTCCCGCAGGCGAGGTCGTTTCCACGACCCTCGCCGCTTCCGCAGGGTTGTCGCGATCTGTTCGTCGACAGCGGCCACCACCTCGGGCGGGGTGCCCGGCCCACGCACCAGATCGGTGCGTGAGATGACCAGTCGTGCTTGCTCGACCGACACGATCCCCTCGCGCAGACAGCCGAACACCTGCGGAAGATCATCCCGTAGCACGATCGCCTCGTCGATCATGCGTTCTGCCTGCGGACGTGACACCGCGAAGACTCCTGAGATGCGGGCTGCAGCATCGGATAAGCCGTCGACGATCAGGCCGTCAGTCTCAGCACGCTCGACGACCAGCCGGTCATAGAGCACCCCGATCGATTGATACCGCGCCCACGCCACAAACGCCTCACCGCACCGCAATCGGGTCAAACCTTCTAGTACGGCAACCGTGTCCGAAGCCTCGGGAGCGGCGGGATCGATTCCACCGAGCAACCCGAGCGGCACGCCCGTTGCCCAGTCCGACTGAACAGCATCGGGCGTCGGATCGAATCGTCCCGAATCATCGCCTCCCGCAGCAGAATCGGCTCCTGGGCCAACTGACTCGATCGACACCCCGCACCACCTCCCGAGAACCGGATCGAACGTATGAGCCCATACTACGACCGGCCACCGACAAGAAATCCGACTGCGGAATCGGGGCACAGAATCGACGCTTGAAACCGACATCACAGCGAACCGCCGGCCGACGGGTGTACTGAGTGGATGTGGGTCGACTGTGAGAATATGCGTGCTGCGGCAACCACATTCGTCGATCGGCACCACATGCGCGGCTGCACTCAGCGGAAGGTCGCCACCCCGCCCTCTCGGTCGACGAGGTGCGCGTGCTCGTTGAGCGACATCACCGAGACACCGCTGCGCCCTACGAGAAGTTTTGTCACCGAGGCGTTCACCATGGTGCGGGCCATGGCAGGCCAGCGGTGTGGCGGGACACCCCACAGTTCGGCGATCACCTGCGTGATGGTGCCCGCCGACGACACCACGAGCACGGTCTGACCACTACCGGCCAACTCGGCAGCGCGCTCGCCTGCCCCGGTCACCCGTGAGCGGAACTCGGGGTAGGTCTCGCCCGATCCGGATGGCCGTGCGTCGCCTTCGGCGTCGGCCATGGAGGTCTGGTCGATCCAGTGGGCGAGTCCGGCGTCGAGCCGCTGCTGGTAGGACTTCTGATCGGCGAATTCGTCGGCGTTCGCAGCGCCGACGAGCGACGGGAGTTCGTACTCGTTCCACGACGGGTCGACGATCGGCTCCGGCGCTGCGTCGAGGCGCGCGAGCACCCCCGCCAATGTCTCGGTCTGTCGCGCGAGGTCGCCACTGATCGCAGCGGTCACACCGCTGACCTGTGCCGCCAACAAGGTGCCGGTGAGGCCTGCCTGAACCCGCCCGATGTCGGTGAGGCCGGGACCGGTCTGGGCCGCGCTGGGATCGCTGTCGGTGACGCCGTAGGCAGTCGGGTTGGCCTGACCGTGTCGCACGAGGTAAATGACTCCCATGCTCGGTCAGCCTATGCGGTCGACCCGGCGATCGATCGGCGGCCTCGACCGCAACCGATGACTTCGCGCTCCAGCGTCGGTCGGTCCTTGCATGGTGTCCACCTTGTTCATCACACTGCCCGTCGACAGCACGCTGAGATCTCGGCGGTTCTTCGAGAGCCTCGGCTTCCGACCCGACGAGGTGTTCTGCGACGCCGGGACGCTGTGCCTGCCGATCAGCGACGGCACGGTTCTCGTGCTCCTCGCCACGCAGCGGTTTGCCGGATACTCGGCAGGCGAGGCAGCGGTCGACCCCCGTCGAGGGGACGCAGCCGTGCGCGAGGTGGTGATCGCGTTCTCTGCGGCCTCACGTCACGAGGTCGACGAGATTGCCGACGCCGCGCTTGCCAACGGCGGTTCGACGCTGCGCGCTCCCACCGACGAGGGTTTCACTTACAGCCGCACCTTCTGCGATCCCGACGGGCATGCCTGGGAGATCGTGTGGATGGACCCCGGCGCCATTCCGCAGACATCGAAGTGAGTGCAGGAATCGACGTGAGCAGACGTCGCAGTGGAGATCAGTCGGGTGGGGGGGCGAGCCCCCACGAACTGGGCAGCCGTCGGATTCGCTCAGTGCCAGGGGCTTGGTTGCACCTGTGGAGGAGCATCGTAGGGCGTCGCGGGGAGACCGAAGCGGGCGAAGTCCCCGGTCAGATCGTCGCCGAAGAACGCGACGACATGGGCGACCTCGACCGTCCCGGCGGCGCCGGTTGCGACCACGTCGAGTACCTGGAGTTGGAACGGCCGATGCACGCCGTCGGGTCCGCGCATGTAGAGACCGAACGCGGGCTGCCCGTTGGCGGTGGTCGGCAGTAGGATCTGGTCGCCCGCCTTCTCCGCCGGACAGTTGCCGCGAATGAGCGTCGCGATCGACGCGGGCCCCTGATACCAACCGGTGAACGGCGGCATCTCCCAGATCGCCTTGTCGGTGAACATGGAGGCGATGGCGTCGACGTCGTAGCGTTCGAACGCGGACACGTACCTGGCCAGCAGTTCGCGCTTGGCGTCGTCGGTGATCTCTCCGGGCGAATCACGTTGTGGTGCAGCGTTCCTGAGCTGCTCGCGTGCACGTTGCAGCAGACTGTTGACCGTCGCCGTCGTGACACCGATCGCGTCGGCGACCTCGGCGGCGCGCCACTGCAGGACGTCGCGGAGGATCAGCACGGCACGCTGTCTCTCGGGTAGATGCTGCAGCGCTGCGATGAACGCAAGGCGGATGGACTCGCGTGCGCCGACGACGTATGCCGGGTCGGCGTCGTCGCCGGGGGAGATCTCGTCCACGGTTCCCGCGAAGGGCTCGAGCCAGGGCACCTCACGGTCGGTGTCGAGCGCGTCGGTGGGGTCGAAAGCGTCACCACCGAGTCCCGACGGCAGCGGCCTGCGCTGTCTGCTCTGCAGGGCGGTCAGGCACGTATTGGTCGCGATCTTGTGCAGCCAGGTGCGAACGGACGCGCGGCCGTCGAACCTGTCGTAGGCACGCCACGCCCGCAGGTAGGTGTCCTGGGTGAGGTCTTCGGCGTCGTGATGCGACCCCATCATGCGATAGCAGTGCGCGAGGATCTCGCGCCGAAAAGGCTCCGTGGCCGCGTGGAACTCGGCGTCGGAATCGGTCGGTTGCGCAGTGGTGGCGGCCTGCGGTGGCATGTGATTCAGGTTACGGCAGCCCACTGACAGCCTCCATGGATGAGCAGGTCGACCGCTCGGCGCCCACGTTTGGTGCGAGCGACTTTCGCGCAGGGCGCGCGTAACCCGCGACGGGCGCTCCCCGCACACCTATTCTCGCCGGTGGACGACCCTGTCGCGTCGCGGAAGTGGTCCGTGACCTGCGATGGGAGGTGCGTGGGGGAGTTGCGGGCCACTGCGCCCGGTTGCTAGCTTCGAGCACATGACGAGCGAACACGACGGCGCCTTGGCGCAGATCTCAGAGGTGACCTACGTGATCACCGCTCTGGGGTGCCGTCTGCCGTTCGCACGTGTGCTGTGTTGCCGCCGAATGCGTTGAACGCCGAGATCTGACTTTCAGTAATCCATCCGCATTCTTCGCGAATCCTCTGCGATCGTCGTCGACCGCGCGCCATGATCTCCCGGCCGGCCGCGTGTGAGAACGATGATGTCGCGGCTTCCCGGATTCGCCTGCATCGATACCAGGACACGAACCCATGACTGCAACAGTTGATCAGCCCATCCGTACGGCTACTCTTTCCTCACCGGTCCGGCAACCGGCGCAGCGACCTATTCCACGGCGATCGGCCGCGCGACCGACCCCGGTGCCGGGGCTCGAACCACGCACTGCCAGGAGAGGAGGGCGGCCGATTCAGATCGCGACTCCGCGCCTCGAGCTCTCCGACAAACCCGCCGCACTGGTTCTGCGTACCGCCCGGCTGTCCGGTCCGATCTTCCGTGACGACGCCGCCGAGGCCACGGGACTGTCGATCTCGACCGTCAACCGACAGGTGGGCGCACTGCTGAAGGCGGGTCTCCTGCGCGAGCGTGCCGACCTCGCGCCCGCCGGGGCGATCGGCCGACCGCGGCTGCCGTTCGAGATCAACGTGACGGACTACCTCACCCTCGGCATCCACATCGGATACAAGGTCACCTCCATCACCACCCATGACCTGCTCCATCGTGTGGTGGGTGCGATCCAGATCCCGACGCCGATCGCCGAGTCGCCCGAACAGACACTGGTGGCCATCGGCGACAGCGCCCGTCGATTCGTCGGACGCTGGTCGAATCGTCGGGTGCTGTGGGCGGGCGTGGCGCTCGGCGGACGCGTCGCCCCCGGTGGCTTCGTCGACCATCCGCGTCTCGGCTGGTCGGGCGCGCCCGTGGGTACCGTGATCGCCGAGGCGGTCGGCCTCCCCGTCTCGGTGGCGTCGCACGTCGAGGCGATGGCCGCCGCCGAACTCGTCGTCAACCCGAGCGACAAGCGGTCGAGCTTCCTCTACTTCTATGCGCGCGAGATGGTCGGGATCGCATTCAGTGTCGACGGCGCCGTGCACACGCCGACCGCCGGACCGCCGGTGATCGGGCACTTCCCGACCGGGGCCACCACCCTGCTCGACCCACAGCACACCGGTCGACTCGAGCCGACCGCGAGTGACACCGGGGTCGTCGAGGCTGCCGTCGCACTCGGCCTCGAGGTAGCCGACATCGAGGGCGTACACACCCTCGCCCGAAACGGCGATGCCACTGCCCGCGCACTGCTCGACGAACGCGCGACGGTCCTCGGGCGTGCGGTCGCACTCATGGCTGACATCTTCAACCCCGACCACATCATCCTCGGCGGGCAGGCGTTCACCGACAACCCGTCGACCCTGCCACTGGTAGCCGCGGCAATTCGCGAGACCTCGGTCTCGCCGAAACGTGATGTGCGAGTCTCACATTCGGGCGTGACGGTACAGCAGCAGGCGGCCGGCGCGGTGTCGCTCGACGCCGTGTACACCGACCCGCTCGAGGCGCTCGCCGCGACAGCGTGAGCACAACCCGAGGGCGGAGCCGCAGAAACACGTGTTCTTGACACAAGCGAGCGAAGCTTCGCGAGAGGGTGCCAGAAACACGTGTTTCCGCGCGGAGGCCGAGGCTCAGTCTGCGGTGCGTCGTGCGTAGTTCCGCAGGGCGAACGGCATGAACAGCAGCGTGAGTGCGACGGCCCAGATGAGCGTCGACAACTCCGGGTAGCGCAGCGGGAGTGCCGCATCTGCGCCGGCCGCCGGGCCATTGCCCCACAGCACACGCATCGCCTGGATGAGCGACGAGATGGGATTCCACTCTGCGATCGTGCGCAACCACGGTTGCATCGCGGTGGTCGGCACGAACGCGTTGGAGACGAAGGTCAGCGGAAACAGGACGGAGAACATGAATCCGTTCACCGCCTCGACCGAGCGCAACCACGAGCCGATCATCACGCCGAACCAGATCATCGCGAAGCCGAACACCAACACCAGCAGGAAGCCCAGGACGCCGTCCCACACCGACGTCGTGATGCGCCACCCGATGATCACACCCGTCAACGCCATCACCACGATGCCGATGGACGAGTGCAACAGGCTGGCGATACTGCGCCCGATCAACACCGATGAGCGTCTGATCGGCAGTGACCGGAAGCGATCGATGATGCCTTTCTCGATGTCGGCGGTGATGCCGGTGGCGACGATGAACGCGGTGAACACAATCGTCTGGCCCATGATGCCGGGCAGCAGATACTGCTTGTAGTTGATCGCCGGATTGCCCGCACTGATCGCCGGACCGAAGACATAGGCAAACAACACGACGAACATGATCGGCTGAATGGTGACGTCGGAGAGCATCTCCGGCATGCGCCGGGTATGGATCATGTTGCGCTTCACCATGATCCACGCCTGCTGCCAGACGTTCGTCGGGTGAACCGGCGGACGGTCGACCAACTGGGATGCCAGTGATGTCGTGCTCATCGGAGGTCTCCGCTCGATGTGTCGGTGGAAGTGGGCTCTGTGCCATCCGAGGTTTCTGTATCAGCCGCGCCTTCGGCACGGTCGTCTTGCGCGCCTTCGGCACGGTCGTCCTGCGCGCCTTCGGCACGGTGCCCGGTGAGGGACAAGAACACGTCATCGAGACTCGGCCGGGCCAGGCCGATGTCGTCGACGGTGATGCCGGACTCGTCGAACCAGCCCGCGATTCGCGTCAGGTCGGCGAGACCGGATGCCGCCGACGTCAACGTACGGGCGGTCTCGTCGACGAACACCTCGCCACCGTTGCGACGCAGAAGCTCGGATGCGGCGGGCAGCGATGTCGCGTCGGAGACGGTGATCACCACGCTCGCCGCACCGGCGCGTTCCTTCAGTTGCAACGGGGTCCCCTCGGCGATGATGCGGCCCTTGTCGATGACGACGATGTTGTCGGCGAGTTGGTCGGCCTCCTCGAGATACTGCGTCGTCAGTACCAGGGTGGTACCGCCGGCGACCAGGCGTCGCAGCACGTCCCAGAGCTCTGCGCGGCTGCGCGGGTCGAGTCCTGTTGTCGGTTCGTCGAGAAACAGGACCGGCGGCGCGGCCAACAGGCTGACGGCGAGGTCGAGCCGACGACGCATGCCGCCCGAGTAGGCGCGCACCTGCTTGTCGGCGGCGTCCGAGAGCGAGAACTGGCCGAGGAGTTCATCTGTGCGCGCAGCCAGCGCCTTGCGCGTGATGCCGTAGAGACCGCCGACCATGCGCAGATTCTCACGCCCGGTGAGGATCTCGTCGACAGTCGCCGCCTGGCCGGTCAGCCCCATGTTGCGGCGTACCTGTTCCGGATCCTCGCGCACGTCGAATCCCGCGATCCGCGCTGTGCCGCTGGTGGGCACGGACAGGGTCGTCATCATGCGGACCGTTGTCGTCTTGCCCGCGCCGTTGGGGCCGAGCAAACCGAGCACGCTGCCGGTCGGCACGACGAAGCTGATGTCGTCGACGGCGGTGAAGTCGTCGAACTTCTTGACGAGGTGGATCGCCTCGACGGCGACGTCGAGGCGAGATGTCGGTGACGGTGCCGGCCCCGTCGCTGCGGACGGCGGTGCTGGTTGGCTCATGCTTCTCCACGTTATCGGGCGAGTTGGACATGGGCGAGTGGGTTTCTCATCGCCTGCGGGGGTTGACCAGTATGGGCGCCCGAACTCATCGCGACCGACCGACGACATCACGGGTTGTGCAGCCAGTGCACGTATCTGCGGGGATACAGACGCCCTTATCTCGCATCTGCGGGTACACTTCCGCCCGTGGCAGCGATCAGGGTGCGTGATGCGGCGATGCTGCTCGGTGTCAGTGACGACACCGTTCGACGGTGGTTGGCGTCAGGAGAACTCGAGCCGGGGTCAGAGGACGGTGTCGCGACCGTCGACGGAGTCGGGCTGGCGTCCCTTGCCAGGAAAAGGGCGCGAACGGTCGAGGACGACGGCACCGGCGTTCTGCGGTCGGCGCGTAACCGGTTCACCGGTCTGGTCACCGACGTCGTCAGCGACACTGTCATGGCGCAGGTGACCATGCAGTGCGGTCCATTCGAGGTGACCTCGCTGATGAGTTCCGAAGCCGTTCGCGAACTCGCACTCGAGCCGGGAGTCGTCGCGACGGCAGTGGTCAAGGCCACCACGGTCATCGTCGAACGACCAGATCCCAACAGGTGATCCGCATTCGCGGACAAGAGAAAGCGAGAACCCCTGTGTTCCAGTGTCTTGTGCTCCAGAAGGTCATGCCGCAGAAGTTCGTGTCGGTACGGCGCATTGCGGCCGTGTTCGCAGCCATGGTCGCGGTCATCGTCACGGTCGCCGGTTGCTCGTCCGACGACGGTTCTTCGGGCGGGAATTCGTCCGGGGGGAAGACAACACTGAATGTCTACGCGGCGGCATCGCTGAAGAGCACCTTCACCGAACTCGCGAAGGCTTTCGAGAAGGCGCACTCCGACGTCGAGGTCAAGCTCAACTTCGCCGGATCGTCGGCTCTCGTCACGCAGATCAACCAGGGGGCCGACGCCGACGTGATCGCCACCGCCGACGAGCGCACCATGCAGAAACTCGGCGACAAGGCCGTCGATCCCAAGATCTTCGCCACCAACACACTCACCATTGTCACCGCACCCGGAAATCCCAAGCGCATCACCGGTTTCGCAAGTCTGCGTGATTCCGGCGCCAAGACCGTGGTCTGTGCGCCCGAGGTACCGTGTGGCGCCGCGACGGTGGCCGTCGAGAAGAACACCGGAGTCGAACTGACACCGGTGAGCCAGGAGGCGTCGGTCACCGCGGTGCTGACCAAGGTCACCTCAGGTGAGGCCGACGCCGGTCTCGTCTACGTGACAGACGCGAAGTCCGCGGGCGACAAGGTGGCCACGGTCGGTGACGCGGCCTTCGCGCAGGTGGTCAACAAATATCCGATCGCAACGGTCAAGGGCACCAAGCATTCCGAGCAGGCCGAGCAGTTCAAGGACATGGTGCTCGGGCAGACCGGGCAAGAGATCCTGTCTGCTGCGGGCTTCGCCTCCGCGGGCTCCTGAGGCGCGGCCAGTAGATGCGTCGGGTTCCGCTCTGGGTGCACATCCCCGCGGTTCTCGGGGTGTGCTTCATCCTGATCGGCCCGATCGCCATCATCGTCAGGATGCCGTGGGGTGACTTCTGGGAGTCGGTCACCGCGCCAGAGTCGGTCGACGCACTCAGGCTCGGTGTGCTCACCGCGCTGACCAGCACCGTGATGTGTCTGGTTCTCGGCGTACCGATGGCATTCGTGTTCGCGCGCTACAACAGCGTATGGACCAGGGTGCTGCGAGCACTGGTGTTGCTGCCGTTGGTGCTTCCTCCGGTGGTCGGAGGAATCGCGCTGCTCTATGCACTCGGACGCTACGGACTCGTCGGCCAGTACCTGGACAAAGCAGGAATCACGCTGGCCTTCACGACGACGGGGGTTGTCCTGGCGCAGACCTTCGTGGCGATGCCGTTCCTTGTCCTCAGCGTCGAGGGCGCACTCCGCTCGGCGGGTGCCGACTACGAGCAGGTCGCCGCTACCCTGGGTGCTTCGCCGAGCAGAACGCTGTGGAAAGTGACTCTGCCCCTGATCTTTCCGGCACTCACGGCCGGTGCGGTGCTGGCCTTTGCCCGTGCCCTCGGCGAGTTCGGTGCGACGATCACGTTCGCCGGAAACCTGCCGGGTACCACGCAGACCGCGCCGCTGAAGATCTACCTCGATTCGATCAATGATCCGGAGGCCGCACTACCGTTGTCGCTGGTGTTGATGGCGGTCGCTCTCGTGGTCGTCATCGCTGTTCACCTACGGCGCGCACCGGAGGTGACCGCGTGAGCGGTCTTCACGCGACGATTCGTTCTGCGACACCGTTTCTCGACGTCGACCTCGAGGTGACCGCAGGCAACACGTGTGCGGTGCTCGGCCCGAACGGAGCGGGCAAGAGCACCGCACTGGGCATTCTCGCGGGGCTGCGGCGAACGTCGAACACGACCATCACCTACGACGACCGGCCGCTGCAGGGGCCAGGGGTGTTCGTGCCCGCGCATCGGCGGTCAGTGGTCCTGCTCGCGCAGAAGCCACGACTGTTCCCGCACATGACCGTCGAGCGCAACGTGGGATTCGGCCCCGCGGCTGCGGGAGTGGGGCGGCGCGAAGTGGCGGCGCGTACGCAACGGTGGCTCAGCGCAGTCGGAGTCGCCGAATTCGCCGACCGCATGCCCAAACAGCTGTCTGGCGGACAGGCGCAACGTGTGGCGATCGCGCGTGCTCTGGCGACCGAGCCGGACGTCCTGCTCCTCGACGAACCGTTCGCAGCGCTCGATGTCGATGTGGCGCAACAGATGCGCACCTTGCTGCGCTCGCTGATCCGGGAACGGGACGGTGTCACGGTACTGGTCACGCACGATCTCGTCGACGCCGTGGCGCTCGCCGACGACGTGGTGGTCATCGAGCATGGACGAGTCGTCGGACAGGGGCCGACTCGGGACGTGCTGCGTCATCCCGGCACGGCTTTCGCAGCGGCACTCGCCGGACTCAACATGTTCCTCGGAACGTTCGAGCCGCCCGCGACGGTCGTCGGTGCCGGGGGTGACAGTGTCACGGGTGTGTCCGCCGACGTGCGACAGGCGGGCGTATCCGCGGCCGCAACCTTCTCGCCGCGCGCGGTCGCGGTGTATCTCGATGCGCCGCAGGGGAGTCCGCGAACAGTTCTCGGTGCAGACGTGCTGGAGGTGGTGCCCCAGGGCGACCACGCGATCGCGAGATGTGACGTCGGCGGTCAGATCGTGTCAGCCGAGATCACCTGGAACGCAGTCGCTGAACTCGCGCTGCACACCGGATCGCGAGTGCACCTGGTGGTCAAGGCGAACGAGGTGCGGATCTACGAGGCCGCCTCACCTGCCGAGTCCGACGCGTCAGCGTCAGGGTTGTAATACTTGTTGGGCTCCAACACCTTTGCCCGCAGCCGTCGGTATCCTCGCACCGAGAGCGGGGAGATCGAGCGCAGATAGAATTTCTCGTCGTCCGCCAGTTCGTCGGCGACGGCCTCGCTGACGAGGGTGGTTCCCGGACGGGCCGAGCCGCACAGGCGGGCGGCCACGTTGACCGGTTCGCCGAAGACGTCGCCGAGTCGGGAGAGCACCTGTCCGCGTGCCAGGCCGACCCGCAGCGGTGGAATGGGTTTGTCGTCGCTGAGGTCGTGGATCGCCAACGCCGCCTCTGCGGCCTGCTCGGACGTCGCGAAGGTGAACATGACGCCGTCGCCGAGGGTCTTGATGACGTGACCACGGTGGGCGCCCACCACGTCGAAGGTGCGGTCCTCGAACGTCTCGAGCAACAGTTCCAGTTCGTCGAGCGGTGTGCGCCGCGACAAACTGGTGTAGCCGACGATGTCGGCGAACCCCACCACGAGATCCATCCGCTCGTCGGATTCCCTCGTCTCGTCCCGCGTCATGGCCATGTCGAGGTGTCTGCGCCAGATCAACTGTTGGATGACCCCCAGCGCATTGGCCATCTGCTCGCGGGTCCACGGCACGTCCGGATTGCGCTCGAGCTCGGTCAGTTGGTCGGCCTGCCACTCCGCGAGGCGTGACATCGTCTGTCCGATCGCGCGAGCGGTGGCCACCTGCGCGGCCTGCGGCATGGTGTGCTCGGAATCGGCGAAGAGCCCGAGGGCTTTGACCTCGGCGGCGGTGAAGATCTTGTCCGGAGTCGACTGTCTGGCGAAACCGAAGGCGTTCCACACCTTCTCGGCGTAGTCGGGTGAGAGTTGAAGTTGCTCGACGAGTTCGTCCCGAGTGAACTGCGGATCCTCATCGCTCACACCCGACGGTTCCTGATCGCTCACCGCGCACCCCCGAACGCGCTGTGCTGTGCATGCATGCCACAACGGTAGTCGCTGCGCATGCTCAGAGTCCCAGGACGCCCTTCATCAGGTAGGCCATCTCCGCACCGAAATCGGGACGGGTGACGCCACGCCGCATGCGTACCGCGTCGTTCACGATCGACAGCGCGGCGTGAACGGCAACCGTGCGCTGATCGACTCGGGCCTCTGGCTGCACCTGCCCGAGCAGGTCGACCCAGCGTCGTACGTATCGACGCTGGACGTCGAGCAACTCTGCTGCGGGGTCCTGTCCGGCGAGCACAGACGAGCTGTTGAACGCCACCGACAGGTCGGGGGTCGACGTGATGACGGTGACGTACGAGTCCACGAGAAGCCCCAGCAGTTTTGCGGGGTCTGCGGTGGAACCCTGTGCTGCCATGACACCCGCCTCGAGCCGCATGGCGCTGCGCTGGCCGATCGCGAGCAGGATCGCAAGCTTCGACGAAAAGTGTTTGTACACACTGGGCCCGGTGATGCCGACGGCCCTGCCGATGTCGTCGACGCCGACATCGGCGTAGCCGTGGTCGGCGAACAACGCGGCCGCGCCGTCGAGGATCTCGTCGCGTCGCGACGAGGTCAGGCCCACGATCTGCGGCACGGCCGGTAGCTCCGGTGCCGTCGACGGGTGCAGCTCGAGTAGTCGCCGGGTGAGCACGGCGAGTTCGGCATGCGCGCGCGATGCCGACATCCGGGTGTTGTGCACGGCGAGGCTACCGACGACGCTCAACGCCGCCCAACCGAGTGCGCGGCCCTCCCGGTCGGTCAGCTCGCGGCGGTCGGCGACGATGGCGTCCGCCCAGCGTGTCAGGACCTGTCGGGTCCGCATGACCATCTGCTTGTTCTGGTCTTCGGACAGGTAGCTGCTCGTCCACCGCCACAGCGAGACCGACTCCGGATGTCGGACACCGAGGTCGCAGAGCGCGTCGACGAGTTCGTCCAGCGGGCGTGAACCGTCACCGAGTGTGCGGTCGGTGCAGGCCTCCAGATCGTCGACGCCTGCCAGTACCGCTGCGGACAGCAACGCTTGCTTGTCAGTGAAGTGTCGATACACCGACGGAGCGGTCACCCCCGCGGCTCCCGCGATGTCGGCGACGGACACATGCGGATAGCCGCGTTCGAGAAACAGCGTCGACGCGTGGTCGACCAACTGCTTCTTACGATCGGCGGGCCGCGAGCGCTGCGTGGTCGACGAGCCCTTGCGTGTGGCGACGACGTCGCGTCGCGGGGGTTTCGGAGTAGACATTGTTAATCGACCTTAGCTCAGGTCGGACACTGATTGCGAGTGATTGACCACCCGCTATAGCCAAATAAGTGATGCCGCGTTAGCCTCGTAGGGTAACCATCGCTGGTTCATGTGAAAGGAACATCTTCGTGCCTGATCAAGCATTCATCTACGAGGCGATCCGTACGCCGCGTGGTAAGCAGCGCGGTGGATCGCTGCACAGCATCAAGCCGGTCGACCTCGCGTCGGGCCTCATCGACGAGGTCCTCGCCCGCCACGGTGGCCTCGACCCTGCCGACATCAACGACGTCATCCTGGGCGTCGTCTCGCCCGTCGGCGAGCAGGGCGGCGTGATCTCGCGCACCGCGGCCCTCAACAGCGGACTGCCGGAGACCGTTCCCGGCACCCAGATCGACCGCTTCTGCGCGTCGGGTCTCGAGGCCACCAACCTCGCTGCGGCCAAGGTTGCGTCGGGCTTCGACGACCTGGTACTCGCCGGTGGCGTCGAGTCGATGTCGCGTGTCCCGATGGGGAGCGACGGCGGCGCACTGTTCATGGACCCGACCACCGCGTACGACCACTACATCGTGCCGCAGGGCATTGGTGCCGACCTGATCGCGACCCTCGAGGGATTCAGCCGCGAAGACGTCGACGCCTTCGCCGCGGAGTCGCAGGCGCGTGCCGAGAATGCATGGAACGGTGGCTATTTCGCCAAGTCCGTGGTCCCTGTCCGCGATATCAACGGCGTCATCGTGCTCGATCATGACGAGCATCGTCGTCCCGGCTCGACCGTCGAATCGCTCGGCAAGCTCAAGCCCGCGTTCGCCGCGCTGGCCGAGATGGCAGGCTTCGACGACGTCGCGCTGCAGAAGTACCACAGCGTGGAGAAGATCAACCACGTCCACACCGGCGGTAACAGTTCGGGCATCGTCGACGGTGCAGGGCTGGTGCTCGTCGGTAGCGAAGAGGCAGGCAAGCGCAACGGCCTGACCCCGCGCGGCCGCGTCGTCTCCTTCGCCGAGGTCGGCTCCGAGCCCACCATCATGCTCACCGGCCCCACCCCGGCCACCGAGCTGGCGCTGAAGAAGGCCGGACTGACCGTCGAGGACATCGACGTCTTCGAGCTCAACGAGGCGTTCGCGTCGGTCGTCATGAAGTGGATGAAGGATCTGAACATCCCGCACGAGAAGGTCAACCGCAACGGTGGCGCCATCGCGATGGGTCACCCGCTGGGTGCGACCGGCGCGATGATCTTCGGCACCTGCCTCGACGAACTCGAGCGCACCGGCGGCCGCTACGGCCTGATCACCCTGTGTATCGGTGGCGGCATGGGCGTCGCGACCGTCATCGAGCGTCTCTGATCCCGCACTACCAAAGGAACTTGCAAAAGCAATGAGTGACAACATGATTGCCTGGGAGAAGGACGCCGACGGTGTTGTCGTCCTGACCATGGACGACAAGTCGCAGGGCGCCAACACGATGAACGACACGTTCATCGAGTCGATTGCGGCGACCGTCGATCGTCTCGAGGCCGAGAAGGACGACATCACCGGTGTCGTCATCACCTCGGCGAAGAAGACCTTCTTCGCCGGCGGCGACCTCAAGGACATGACCGCCGAGCGTACGCAGTCGAAGGAAGAGGTCGCCGCGGCGATCACCGAGCGCACCAACGGAATGAAGTCCGTCCTGCGCCGCCTGGAGACGCTGGGCAAGCCGGTCGTCGCGGCGATCAACGGCGCAGCTCTCGGCGGTGGCTACGAAATCGCGCTGCACACCCAGCACCGCGTCATCGCCGACGTCAAGGGCGCCGTCGTGGGTCTGCCCGAGGTGACGCTCGGCCTGCTGCCCGGTGGCGGCGGCGTCGTGCGTACGGTTCGCCTGCTCGGTTTCCAGAACGCACTGATGAACGTGCTCCTGCAGGGGCCGCGCTTCAACCCGACCAAGGCCAAGGAAGCGGGACTCGTCGACGAGGTCGTCGGCTCCGTCGACGAACTGCTGCCCGCCGCCAAGGCGTGGATCAAGGAGAACCCCGAGGCGCAGCAGCCGTGGGACGTCAAGGGCTACAAGATGCCCGGCGGTTCGGTCACCAACCCGTCGATCGCGGCCAACCTGCCTGCGTTCCCCGCTCTGCTGCGTAAGCAGATCAAGGGCGCGAACATGCCTGCGCCGCGCGCCATCCTGGCCGCAGCCATCGAAGGTGCCTACGTCGACGTCGACACCGCCGATCTCATCGAGACCCGCTACTTCGTCTCGCTGGTGACCGGCCAGGTCGCGCAGAACATGATCAAGGCGTTCTTCTTCGACCTGCAGACCATCAACAACGGTGGATCGCGTCCCGAGGGATACCCCAAGTGGCAGGCCACCAAGGTCGGCGTGATCGGTGCCGGAATGATGGGCGCTGCAATCGCGTACGTGTCGGCCAAGGCGGGCATCGATGTCGTCCTCAAGGACATCGATCTCGACGCCGCCAAGCGCGGCAAGGGCTACTCCGAGAAGCTCGAGGAGAAGGCCCTCTCGCGTGGCAAGACCACCAAGGAGAAGAGCGAGGCACTGCTCGGCCGTATCCACCCGACCGTCGATCCCGAGGACTTCAAGGGTGTCGACCTCGTCATCGAGGCCGCCTTCGAGTCGGTTGAGGTGAAGCACAAGGTATTCCAGGAGATCGAGGACATCGTCGAACCCGACGCCGTGCTCGGCTCGAACACCTCGACGCTGCCGATCACGATCCTCGCCGAGGGTGTCAAGCGGTCCGAGGACTTCATCGGTATCCACTTCTTCTCGCCCGTCGACAAGATGCCGCTGGTCGAGATCATCCGTGGTGAGAAGACCTCGGATGCGGTGCTGGCCAAGGTGATCGACTACACGCTGCAGATCCGCAAGACCCCGATCGTCGTCCACGACAGCCGCGGGTTCTTCACCAGCCGCGTCATCGGTACCTTCATCAACGAGGCGCTTGCCGCCGTCGGTGAGGGCGTCGAGCCCGCATTCATCGAGCACGCAGGTACGCAGGCGGGCTATCCCGCTGCGCCGCTGCAGCTCTCGGATGAGCTGACGCTCACCCTCATGCAGAAGATCCGCAAGGAGACCGAAGCGGGCGCCAAGGCCGAGGGCAAGGAGTACCCGGAGCACGGGTCGTACGCCGTCGTCGACTGGATGATCGAGCAGGGCCGGACCTCGAAGAAGGACGGCAAGGGCTTCTACGAGTACGACGAGAACGGCAAGCGCGTTCGGCTCTGGCCGGGTCTGCGTGATCACTTCAAGTCGGGCAGCACCGAGATCCCGTTCGAGGACATGCAGGAGCGCATGCTCTTCGCCGAGGCTCTCGAGACCGTGAAGTGCTTCGACGAGGGAGTCCTCGACTCGGTCGCCGACGCCAACATCGGCTCGATCTTCGGCATCGGCTTCCCCGCGTGGACCGGTGGCGTGATCCAGTACATCAACCAGTACGAGGGTGGCCTGCAGGGCTTCGTCGACCGCTCGCGTGAGCTGGCCAAGAAGTACGGCTCGCACTTCGAGCCGCCCGCCTCGCTGGTCGAGAAGGCCGCAAAGGGCGAGAAGTACTGAGGTAGGACCTGTGATCTGATTCGTCTCGTACGCATCTGATCTCCACGAGGCCCCGGCCGGACGTGTTCCGGTCGGGGCCTCGTCGTGTGGAGGGACGGCGTCGGATGGGGTCGGCTCAGTCGGCGTCGGCCGCAACCCGGTGCCACGGGTGCGGCCGACGTCGCTGATTGCCCAGCCGGTTGTTGCCCAGTCGGTTGTCGTTCAGTCGGTGTCGGGCTCGGCGTCGCCGAGGGCCAACACGAACTTGGTGCCGTACGGCGCATCCTGCACCAGACGCAGTCGCGCCAGTGCGGGGTGGGCGTCGAGCACCCGACCCGCGTTGGCCAACGAACGCAGCGCCGCGGTCTCTGCGCGAGCAGTCTCCAGCTTGG
This sequence comes from Gordonia otitidis NBRC 100426, assembly GCF_000248075.1. GTDB lineage: Bacteria > Actinomycetota > Actinomycetes > Mycobacteriales > Mycobacteriaceae > Gordonia > Gordonia otitidis. Next base: position 16,829 of record NZ_BAFB01000096.1, read on the forward strand.
CCAGACCGCGTGCCTTCGCCGTCACCAACTCAGTGGCAGCAGAACGGATCTCAGCGGGCAAGATCACGTCCTTGATCACCACGTCGCGTACGTCGATGCCTACCGACTGCCCGGCATTCGCGGTCGCAGCCTTGATCGGCTCGGTCTTGACTGTGTCGGCTCGGGTGATCACCTCGTCGACGCTCACCGTCGCGCAGACCTCACGCAACGCGACCTGCGCGGTGAGGTAGACCGCTGTCCACGGCTCGCTGGTGCGTTCGGTGAACGCGACCGCATCGACGACTGCCGCACGGATGGCCATCGTGACGCGCAGCGACACCGAATCGGACGTCAGGATCTCCTGCGGCGCAACGGTCAGCACGCGCTCACGCGTGTCGACGAAGGTGTACACGGCACGCCTGCGTGCGCGGTACTCGCCGGGTGACAGCTCGCGGGAAAGCGTGCCGTCGCAGTACTCGAGTCCCCGGTGGCCTATGGGCACAGTGATCGTGGGGAACCACCGCTTGGCGGGCTTGGTGTAAGCCAGGCGGAGTTCGGTGGAATAAGACATGGTGCGAGCCTCCTTTCGATTGTCGCGCACGTCGTGTTGTCGGTATCTGGTTGTGCTGCAGTGCCGTTCGTCAGGTGGCAGGCCGACACCGCCCGCGGGAGATCGCGTCGGTGGGGTCGCCTTGTCGACCGGGCGGAGCCGGAAGACGAGACGACCGCAGGACCGGCGTCGACCTTGTTCCCGGGGGCGGTGCGAGATGAGGAGTCGAACCTCGGCTGGTTGAGCCTTACCATTGCAGTGAACGAGGCTCGAGAGTCGAACGCGCAGAACGTGATCGCCGGTACCCCGGGATCGGCTGCTCTCTCGTGCGAGAGACAACGATGCCAGGACGGTGTCCCTGGCGCAACGGATTTACGCCACGGTGTAGGCGGTCAGCGTGCGAGGAACGAGCCGACGACCGACTCGAAAGCCTCTTTGGCCTCGATCATCACCCAGTGCCCGCATCGGGGAAAGATGTGCAGCTCGGCGTCGGGGATGAGGCGCATCGGCGCCAGCGCCATGTCGGGCGGGCTGACACGGTCGTCGCGTCCCCAGGTGAGCAGGGTGGGGCAGGCGATCTTGTGCATCATCGACCAGTAGGGCGGGGTGTCGGAGGTGGCGAGGAATTGCTGCTGCATCTCGAACGACGCCGAGCCGTACATCGTGCGGCCGGTGGCGAGTGCGTCGGGGTTCATCGCCGCTTGCCAGCGTTCGTCGATGAGCTGGTCGGTGACGAGCTCCTGGTCGAAGACCATCGCGCGCAGCCAGCGGATGAGCTTGTCGCGATCGGGGTCGTCGGCGAACTCCTGCAGCAGCCGCAGTCCTTCGCTGGGGCTCGGGCTGAACAGGTTGGGGCCGACGCCGCCGATGGTGACGAGCCTCTCGACCCGGTCGGGTGTGCGGATCGCGAGGTTGACGCCGACCACCCCGCCCATCGAGTTGCCGATCATCGGGGCCTTCTCGATGCCGAGTCCGTTCATGAACGCGATCACCGACTTGCCCGCCGTGAGCACCGGCATTCCCTCCCACGGGTCGCTGACGCCGAAGCCGGGGAACTCCAGCACAAAGCAGTGGTGGGTCTGCGCGAAGCTCGCGAGGTTGCCGCGGTAGTTGCGCCAGCCGGTGACGCCTGGGCCGGAGCCGTGCAGCAGGATCAGCGGCGGTGCGGAAGGATCACCCGCCTCGTGGTAGCGCAAGACGCCCTTGTCGGTGCTCAGTTCGCGTTTGGTCGAGTCGTAGGTGACATCCACCCGATCAGAGTAGAACGTGTTCTAGTTTGTTGTCACGGGGTGCGCGGTGAAGAGTCCGCGCCGCGGTGCAGAAACTCGGGGAAGGGGTGCGGCGCGGCGCAGGGAGGGGGGAAGGGGGCTTTCCGTGGGTTTTGTGCGTTTCCGCGGGTTGTTGCTGGGGGAAGGGCGCGAAACTGGGGGAAGGGTCCGGGGTGTCGTGCGGGGAGGGGAAGAGTCCGGCGCCGCGGCGCAGGAAGTGGGGGAAGGGTCTGGGGTGTCGTGCAGGAAGTGGGGGAAGGGGGCTTTCCGCGGGTTGTGTGCGTTTCCGCGGGTTGTTGCTAGGGGAAGTGGACGAGACTAGGGGAAGAGTCCTCCTCGCGGCGCACGAAGTAGGGGAAGAGTCCGCGCGCGTGCAGAAAACCGCGGAACACTCCGAGCCGCGCGGAACGGTCAGCGTCGGTTCACGTGCCAAGCGCCTCTGCGTCCTCTTCGCCGAACCGCTCCTCGAGGAGTTCCGGAGAAACGTCGAGGTCGATCTCCTCGACGGGCCGGCCGCGTGCGGATTCGATGGCGCTGAGTCGACGCTGCGCCCGGTCGGCGGCGTAGGAGAGGAACTCGGAGTTGTCGATGCCGAACGGCGGTTCGTCGAACTGGGCGTTGACCCACTCGATCATGCCGAGCGCCAGAGGCATCAGTTCACCCATCCGGACGCCGATCGCCTCCCAGAGGCTGTCGTCGGCGGCGACGTGGCGGCGGCACGTGAACGTGCCCCACGCCATGTGGCGACGTTCGTCGTCGCCGATGAACTTGATGATCCGCTGCATGCCGGGGAGGATTCCGCGCTGCGTGCAGATCCGCTGCCATGCGTAGTAGCCGGTCAACGCCAGCGATCCCTCGATGACGTGGTTGTAGGTCACGCTGGCGCGCACCTGGTTCAGCGGCGACGGATCGGTGTCGAGTCGGTGCAGTGAATCGGGGAGCTCTTCGTAGAAGAGCTGGCGGTAGTACGGGTTCTCGGCGACGTAGGGGTTGAGATCGTCGGTGAGGCCGACGGCATCCATCCAGAGACGGAACACCTCGGTGTGCTTGGCCTCTTCGAAGCAGAACTGCGACAGGTACATCTCATCGCCGAACCGGCCTTCGGCGGCCATGGCTTTCATGAACGGCTGGATGTCCTGCGTGACCGCTTCCTCGCCCGCCACGAACTGGGCGACGAGGAACGTCGCGCTGCGTTGTTGCTCTGCGTCGAGTTCGTACCAGTCGGCGGCGTCGCGGGACATGTCGATGGCCGTGGGATCCCAGAACCGCGCGTTGCCCTTCATGAACAGACGCAACGGCAGTGACTGCCAGTTGAGGCCGCCACGTCGCAGAGATGCGAAATCCTCGCGGGTGACGCGTTGACGATCGGCGAGAGTCATGACGCACCGATCAAGGATTGTTCGGGACTCATGAACTGACGTTAGCTCCGAGATCGACCAAGATCGATTTGTTTCGGCGAACTCTCAGGTTACTCGTGCGTCACTTGCGACACCGGATCGCTGGACGTGACCGGGGCCGGTTCATCGTCGGGATCGTGCTTGCGAGACAGGGCACTCGGCCACCAGATCCACCGGCCGATGTCGATGGAGAGCGCGGGCACGAGCAAGGTCCGGACGATGAGCGTGTCGATGAGGACGCCGAACGCCACGAGGAAAGCCACCTGGGCGAGGAACAGCAGCGGGATCACCGCCAGCGACGCGAAGGTGGCGGCGAGTACGACACCGGCGGAGGTGATGACACCCCCGGTTGCGGTGAGGCCGCGGATCACGCCGTCGCGCGTACCGTGCGTCTTCGACTCCTCGCGCACCCGGGTCATCAGGAAGATGTTGTAGTCGATCCCCAACGCGACCAGGAACACGAACGCGAACAGCGGCACGACGGGGTCGGCGCCGGGGAAGCCGAACGGTCCGTTGAACAGCAGGGCGGCGACGCCGAGCGTCGTCGCGAACGACAACACGGTGGTGCCGAGGAGGATCACCGGCGCGACGATGCTGCGCAGCAGCAGGATCAGCACCGCGAGGACCACGAGCAGCACGATCGGGATGATCAGGTTGCGGTCGTGCTGTGCGGTCGTCCTGGTGTCGAGGTCGGTGGCCGTGGTGCCGCCGACGGTTGCGTTCGCGTCGGCGATGGGGTGCACGCGGTCTCGGATGCGCTCGACGGTGTCCTGCGCGGCCAGCGAATCAGCATTGTCGGTCAGCGTCGCCTGGATGGCGACGCGATTGTCGCGGACGAGGGGAGCCTGGTCGGCCGTCGGGCTCTGACTCGAGGTGTAGAACTGCGCTTCGGCGACGCCGTCGACGGACCGCACGGCGTCGAGGACAGCAGTGGACTGCGGGGCGTCGGCGATGATCCAGGTCGGCGAACCGCTACCGGCGTCGAAGTGACGGGCCTGGACGTCGGCGCCCTCGACCGACTCGACGCTGCCGAGGAAGAAGTCGGTCTGTGCGATGCCGTCTGACTTGAACATCGGCGCGAACGCGGCACCGATGAGCAGCAGGACGAGGGTGGAGGCCCAGATGACGCGGGGTCGGGCGGCGACCTTCTCGGCGATGGCGTGCCAGAAGCGATGGGTGGAATTCTGGGTGCCCGTGCCCGCCATGTCGGTCGCACCGTCAGCCTCAGCCCCGTCAGCCGTGTCGGTCGACGTCGTCGTCGGTTGCTCGAGGCGGGGACGGACCGGCCAGAACGCGGCGCGACCGAGCAGCGCGAGAACTGCGGGCAGGAACGTCATCGACGCCAGGAACGACGCCACGATGCCGATCGCGGCGACCGGACCGAGGCTGCGGTTGGAGTTGAGGTCGGAGAACAGCAGGCACAGCACGCCGAGGATCACGGTGCCCGCCGACGCGGCGACCGGTTCGATGGTCGCTCGCCACGCGACCTTGATCGCCCGATATTTGTCGGCGGTCTGCGTCAGTTCCTCACGGAAGCGCGACACGAGTAGTAGGGCGTAGTCGGTGGCGGCGCCGAACACGAGGATGAACAGGATGCCCTGGCTCTGCCCGTTGAGTTCGAACACACCCTGTTTCGTCAGGAAGTAGACGGCACCCGACGCGAGTCCGAGCGCGAAGACCGCCGAGATGATCACCACGAACGGGAGGATGGGGCTGCGGTAGACGATGATGAGGATGACGATCACCACGGCACCGGCGACCAGGAGCAGCAGCCCGTCGATACCAGCGAATGCCTCGCCGAGGTCGGCGATCTGACCGCCCGGACCGGTCACGTAGACGCGCAGACCGTTCGGTGGGTTGGCCAGCGCATCGCGGAGCTTCTCGACGGTGTCGGACGGCTCACCCTTGGTGGAGATCGGGACGATGAGTTCGGCGGCCTGGCCGTCGGACGAGCGGATGGCGGGCGAGAACGCCTCGCCGAAACCCTCTGCTCCCGCGAGCGGTTTGGTGGTGTCGGCGAGGTACGTCGCATCGGCGTCGGTGAAACCCGACGACCGCTCGGCGATGACGATGGCCGGTACGTAGCTGGTGTCCTGGAACTTCGCGAGCTCGTCATTGACCTGTGTCGACTCCGCCGAGGCGGGCAGGAACGCCGTGTTGTCGTTGGTGGACACCGAGGCGAGCTTGCCCGCGAACGGACCGGTGAAGGAACCGAGGACGATCCAGGCGAGAATCCCGAGCGCCGGGATGAGCCAACGCAGCCGATGAGTCGACGACGCGGTCCGCTGCTTACTCGTCATGTCCATATCCTTGCACGTCGGATTTGCCGGGGTCAGGAGGCGAGAGGATCGTCGAATCGGTCCGCCTCCGAGAGGGTCTTCGGTGCGTCGACGTTCCTGGATGGGATACGGGCCGACCGTTGCACATGCCGAAGATCAGTCAACCGTGTTGCGTCGCGCGGAGATGAGCAGCGTGAGGAAATGGATGCCCAGCGCGATCATGACGAAGGCACTCGCCATCTGAACCGAGACAACGACACGTGCGGCCTGCGATGCGGGGGCTATGTCGCCGAATCCGGTTGTGGTGAACACCGTCAGGCTGAAATAGAGTGCGTCGATTCTCGTCAGCCTCATGTTGAACCCGTCGGTGCCGTACTCGGAGATCAAGAAGTAGGTGGTGGCGAACGCGACGATGTAGAAGGTCGCAAGCGCCGCCAGCATCTCGAGAGCGGTGGCGATCGGATACGGCGAGCGGATGAAGTGTCGAATCTCCCAGCCGCAGAAAGCGATCAGCAGCAGAGCGTCGACCACGAACCCGACCATCTTGAAGTCGCTCGTGTGGCCGAGTGGTAGAAGGAAGTAGCCGACCAGCAGGACGCACCCCGCGAGCGCGGGACGGATCAGCGCGCTCGCGAGGCGTCGACCACTGAGCGGAACACGAATGTGCTCGCCGGGTGGTCGGCTACCAGATCCGGACACGGTCGGCGTCCGGCAGGAAGAGCGCATCGCCCTGCGCCACGTCGAACGCGTCGTAGAAGGCATCGATGTTGCGAACCACGCCGTTGCAACGGAATTCGGGCGGCGAGTGCGGGTCGATGGAGAGTCGACGGATCGCCTCGGCGTCGCGGGTCTTGGTGCGCCAGATCTGCGCCCAGCTGTAGAAGACCCGCTGGATGCCGGTCAGCCCGTCGATGGTCGGAGGTTCGGTGCCCTCGGTGGCGAGACGGTAGGCGACGAGCGCGATCGACAGACCGCCGAGGTCGCCGATGTTCTCCCCGATCGTGAACTCGCCGTTGACCTTGTACTTCTCGTCGAGACCCTCGGGTGTGAATTCGCTGTACTGCTCGATCAACGCCCTTGTGCGCTTGGCGAACTCGGTGCGGTCGGCGTCGCTCCACCAGTCGACGAGGTTGCCGTCGCCGTCGTACTTGGCGCCCTGGTCGTCGAATCCGTGTCCGATCTCGTGTCCGATCACCGCGCCGATCCCGCCGTAGTTGGCGGCGTCGTCGGCATCGGGGTCGAAGAACGGCGGCTGCAGGATCGCTGCCGGGAAGACGATCTCGTTCATGCCGGGGTTGTAGTACGCGTTCACGGTCTGCGGCGTCATGAACCACTCGTCGTGATCGACCGGTGAGCCGATCTTGGCGAACTCGCGCTCGTTCTCGAATGACGCTGCGCGGGCGTAGTTCCCGATCAGATCGCCCCGGTCGACCGACAGTGCGCTGTAGTCACGCCACTTCGCCGGGTAACCGATCTTGGGAGTGAACTTGTCGAGTTTGACCAGTGCGCGCTCGCGTGTGGACGGCGTCATCCACGGTAGATCGGAGATGTTCTGGCGGTATGCCGCAACCAGATTGGCGATGAGCTCGTCCATCCTGGCCTTCGCCTCGGGCGGGAAGTGCTTGTCGACGTAGAGTTTGCCGACCGCGAATCCCATTGCACCCTCGACGAACCCGACGCCGCGCTTCCAGCGGTCGCGGATCGTCTCGGCCCCGGTGAGGGTGCGTCCGTAGAAGGAGAAGTTCTCATCGACGAACTCCGACGACAGGTAGGGTGCGGCCGAGTGCAGCAGACGCCACGTCAGCCACGTCTTCCAGTGATCGAGTGGCGACTCGTTGAACAGGGTGGTGGCGTCGTCGACGAAGGATGGTTGACCGACGACGACCTCGGCGAAGGTGACGTCGCCGACCGTGCCGAGTCCGCCGAACCACTCATGGATGTTGAATCCCGAAGCGAGTGAATCGAATTCGCCGAGCGAGAAGAGGTTGTAGGTGAGATCGGCGTCGCGTCGTCGAACAACGTCCCAGTGATGGCCTGCGCTGGCGGTCTCGAGATTGAGGACGGTCGTGGCGCGCTCGTCCGCGTCGTCGTAGCCGGCGAGCGAGAACATGCGTGAGATGTGATCGCGGTAGGCCTCACGTGTCTGGGCATGGGTCTCGTCGCGGTAGTACGACTCGTCCGGCAGTCCGAGGCCTGACTGGACGACGTGTACGAGATAGCGGTCGGAGCGCTTGGCGTCGGTGTCGACATAGAAGCCGAACAGCCCGCCGACCCCGTGCCGCTGCAGCCGTCCGATCTGCTTGGACAGCCCGTCGGTCGACGTGATGGCCTCGATCGCCTCGATCTCACCGCGAATCGGGCCGATTCCGAGGGCCTCGATGTGGTCGGTGTCCATGAACGAGCCGAAGAGGTCGCCGATCTTCTGGGCATCGGACCCGCTGGGCGGGTCTGCCTCGGCGCATTCGGTGATGATGTCGCGGACGTTCTCCTCGGCGCGGTCGCGCAACACGTGGAAAGCGCCGTCGACCGAGCGGTCGTCGGGTATCACGTGAGTGTCGAGCCACTTGCCGTTGACGTGGGAGAACAGATCGTCCTGAACGCGGACGGCATCGTCAACCCACTCGAGGTCGATGCCGGAGGGGAGGGAATCGGTCTTCGAAGCAGTCACGACTTCCATCCTGTCACGGCCCGCTGCCGGCTACAGCCGCGTCAGGGCTCTCCGAGTGCTTTGTCCATGGCCCAGACGAGGATCTCGGCGCCCGACTGGGAATGCAGCGTCGAACCGGTGGAGTCGACGCCCCGCGCGGCGTCGCCCGCGGCGAGTTGAATGCCGGGTGCGCGGACGCTGTCGTCCTCGTCGCGGGTCGTGAGGACGGCTGTGCCGTCGACGACGAGGACGTGCGTGAATCGAGCGTCGGGAAGCGACACCGACGAATCCGGTGCCATCCGTACCGCGAACAGTGTCGCCGCGCGGTTGGTGATCGTGATCGCGGCGTCGACGGCCGGATCTCCCGAGGCGACTGCGACCAGGCCGCCGCGGTCGAGAGCCGCGGAGATGTCCCGTTGTTCGTAGGACGGCGTAACGCCGTACTCGTCGGGGACGATCCACATCTGTACGTAATGCACCGGTGTTGAACCCGAATCGGCCCGGTCGGGCCACGGGTCGTTGCGCTCGGTGTGCTCGATCCCCGATCCAGCACTCATGCGTTGCGCGAGGCCGGGATAAACGACGCCGGCGTGACCTGCGGAATCGGTGTGCACCAATGTGCCGGAGATCACCCAGGTAACGATTTCGGAATCCGAATGATGGTGGGCGTCGAATCCATGTCCAGGCAGTAAAACTTCTTCATTGCATGCAATGAGAAGTCCATGATGGGTGTTTGATGGATCGTAATGATCGCCGAATGAGAACGAATGACGGGAGGTCAACCAATCGGTCGACGTCACCTCCCTGATTCCGGCCCGGAACACCGTGAAGACCATGACCCATTATGGGCATCGTCGAGGTCACGGAGTGCAGGCCGCCATCGTGCTGCCGCTGAGGTCGGCGACAACACGACCGAGGGTTCAGACCTCCTTCTCGAACGCGTCCCCCGTGTCGAGCCCGCCTCCCCGGGCGATGGTGCGATGCCGACGCAGACCGATCGCGCCACGCAGGGGAGCGCCGCCGGCGTCACGCGGGACGGCGGAAAGCCCGACGGTGTGCGGTCACCAGGTGTCGACCCGGCGACGCCGAAGGTTTCGGATGCCGAGTCGTCAGGCCGTAAGAGTGCAGAGTCGCCAGGCAAGAGCACAGACTCGTCGAGTGGCGAGGCCGCCGAGCCGTCGAGCGGCGCGGACGCTGGGAAAACGGACGGCCGAGACGAGATCGTGACGAGTCCGAGTTCCGACTGCAGCCCGGCGGTCCCTGTAACTCGTGTGACTAGAGTGAAAAATGGGACTATGAAGTATTGCTTGCGGTGGGTGGCTCTTGTCGCCTGCGTCGTCCTCGCCAGTGCCGGCGGATTCGTGACCTGGCGGATGCTCTCCGGTGGCCCCGATACCGGCGCGGCGGCTGCCGTCAGAGAGTTCGCCAGCGCGTTGAGCAGGAAGGACGCCGCGGCTGCCGCGCAGTACACCACCGCGCCCGGGCAGGCTGCCGACGCTCTGACGCAGACCGTCACGGCGATGAACCCGGACTCGATAGACGTCGACGTGGACAAGCCCGAGGAGTACAGCGACGGCACGGCGTCGTTCAACCTCAGGACCACCTGGCGGTGGGACAAGGACCGTTCGTACGAGTCGGCGACGTCGGGCACCGCGCGGCACCTGAGTTCGGGGTGGAAGGTCACCTGGGATCCCACGGTCATAGCCCAGGGGCTCCCGGTCGGCGGCAATCTTCGCGAGATCCGCACCGATGCGACGCCCGCTCCGACCGTGAACAGTGTGTCCGGCAAACCGTTCATGATCCTCCAGCCGGTCAACGAGATCGTTCTCGATCCCTCGAAGACCCGCGACGTAACGGGTTCGGTGCGTGCACTGTCGCGCACACTCGCGCCCATCGCGCCGCTGATCACGCCGGAGGTGATCAACGCCAAGCTCGCCGCCACCCCGAACAGACCGATCGTCGCGGTGACACTGCGCGACTCGGACATGGGTGTGATGAACAGCAGCCCCGCTGCGATTCCCGGCGTCTCGATCAACAAGACGGACATGTTGGTGATGGCGGACCGTCGACTCTCGTCGCCGCTCGAGCCTGCGTTGACCAACTACTGGCAGGCCATTCGCGACGCCACTGCCGGGTGGCAGGTCCAGATGGTCGGCCCCGGCCTCAAGCCACGCAAACTCGCCGGTGAGCAGGGCCCTCCTGGTCCCGACGTCGCGACGTCGATCAATCAGCAGGTGCAACTGACCCTCGGCGACGCGGCCGTCGAGGTCGGCCAGCCCGCGACCATCATGGCCCTCGACGCACAGAGCGGGGCGATTCTCGGCCTCGCACAGAACGACTACGCGGTCGAGCGCAAGAACAGTGTGGACCAGGCGTATCCGGTCGGAGCGACACTCGATCCGGTTTTCGCTGCCGTCGACAAGGGCACGTCGTCGAACAAGCAGTCGTCGAACAAGCAGTCGTCGGACACCGCACTCGACAGGCTCGGACTCGGGGTCGGGTTCACCGTCCCCGGCGCTTCCACGCCGACGACGCCGCAGTCGGGTGTGGCGACCATCGACTATCGGCCGCAGTCGGCGACCGCGTCGATGCTGAACATGGCCGCGCTCGGAGTGTCGATGGCTCGGGCGCAGGCAGGTACCGGCAGTTCGGTGGCGCCCACGGTCATCAAGGGCGCGGCGACAAAGGTCGACGGTGGTGCACTCGGCGCGATCGACAAGTCGGTGAGCAGTCCGATCCTGTCGGCCATGACGGCGACCGCCAAGACCGGTGACGCCAGCGATCTGACGCAAGCACCCGGGCTCAAAGCGCTGGTCGGGACAAACGGTCCGCAGGGTCCGGGATGGTTCGTCGGAATTCAGGGCGGCAAGGTGATCGTGATCTACACCGAAGGTGAGAAATCGGGCACCGCCGCCCTACAGGTCGCTCAGAAGTACTTCCGCATCGCGTAACCGGCGATCGCACGCCAGCCGAGCATGAACAGGCCGAGCGCGATGGTCGCCACGATGATGAAGCTCAGCGCGACACCCTGGTGGAGCAGGTACCTCAGCACCATTCCGATCGCCACGGTGCACACCCAGATGACAAGACCGGCGGGCACGACGCGGGCCGGTCGGAAGTCGCTGCCGAACCACTCGCTGGAACCGACGTGGGAGTAGACGTAGGCGATCGACCATCCCGCGGCGGCACCGACGAGGAACGGCCACAAGGTCTGCAGCACGCCGAGGAGCGCGAAGCCGTCGTGGTGGTTGGCTCGGCCAATCAGCACGAACACGACCACTGCGACGATGTCGCAGAGCGCTGCCGCGGCGAGGGGGAACGTCGCCGTGGATCGACCGCTGGTCGCACCGGTCACGTCAGACTTCGACATGGGTATCCACGGTAGCGCGGTCGTCGGCCGACGTGGTCGCTCGGGTGCTGTTGTTAAGGCCGTGATCCTGTCGAGCCGTCTGTCTCGGGTGGGTCGGCGTCAGGGTTGAAATCTCCGGACGCTATGTCGCGATCGATCTCCTCGCCGATCGAATCGTCGGGACGAATCCGCGATCGGAACAGGAAGAAGACGACGACCCAGCCGATCGCGGCGATCAGGACATAGCTGATGATGCGGTAGACGAGCACAGCGGTGAGCGCGTCGGCGGCGGGCATTCCCGCGCTGGTCAGCGCTGGGACGAGCACTGCGTCGACCACTCCGATGCCACCGGGGAGCAGCGGGATGGCGGTGCCGACCGCCTTGCCCGCGGCGTAGGCGACCATGAGGCCCGCGATGCTCGGGTGTGCCCCCACGGCCCAGCACGCGAACATCAGGCAGGCGACGTCGGCGATCCAGTTGAAAAGACTCCACGTGAACGCCACCGACGTGTCGCGGCGGGTGAGTTGCACCGCGCGCAACTGTTCGAGCGTCTCGAGCAGCCGGGCAATTCCGTGATCCGACGGTTTGCCACGGATCTGGTTGATCCAGCCGAGCACCCGCTCGCCGGTGGACTGCAACGACTCCGGGTGGCTGGCCAGGTATTGCAGCACCACCGCGACCGCGACGAACCCGACCGCTGAGAAGAACACCGAGAACGGACTGGTCTTCGCACCCGCGAGCAGTGCGCCGCCGAATCCCAGGACGGCGAGCCCGACGCCCGCGAGCAGCCCCGACATGACCACCTGCCACGAGGCGACGACAGGGGATGCGCCCCACTTTCGCGTCTCCCGGTAGGTGAAGGCGGGCGCGAGAACCTGACCACCCGGCAGCGTCTGGCTCACCGAATTCGCGGCGAGGACCACCGACAACGACTTCCACTCTGCGACCCGGACTCCGGCCGAGCGCAGCAGCGCCCGCTGTACCTGCGCGAAACTGTCCATCGACAGCAGTGCCGCGACGACACAGGCGGAAAGCCACACCCAGTCGAGGTCGCCGATGCGGTGCGCGGCCTCTTCGAGTTTCGGCCAGATGAGGACGATCTCGACCGCGAGGATGATCACCACGATCACCGTGAGGAGCCACCGCACCCACCAGAAGCGGGAGCGCGTGGCGGTACCGTGGACCGCCGGTGTATCCGACGTCATACGGCCAAGCGTAACGACCGCTAGTGTGACTTCCGTGGACCCTGCTGCCTCGTCGACCGCCGGATATCCCGAAGACGCCGGCGCGAGGGCATCGAATCGGCCGTTGGCCGAGGTCGACCGGTCCAAGGTGCACCCCTTCGTCCGTGCCACCGCGGAGTGGACGTGGCGGATCGTGCTCATCCTGTTCGGTTGCTATCTGCTGGTCAGGATCTTCCTCGAGTTCGAGCAGGTATTCGTCCCCGTCGCACTCGCGATCCTGGTGTCGGCGTTCCTCGTCCCCGGAGTCGACTGGCTCGACAGGCGGCGCGTACCCCGATCGCTCGCGGTCGTCATCATGCTTCTCCTCGCGCTCGGTGTGGTCGCCACCGTGCTGACGTTCGTCGGGCGCGCGTTCGTCCACGGTTTCCCCGCCCTCACCGCCGAGATCACCGAGACCATCGACCGCACCCGACAATGGCTCGTCGACGGTCCGCTCGGTGTCGACGAATCGCAGGTGCGCAACTTCGGGTCGAACATCATCTCGTTGATGGAGCACAACCAGGCCAAACTGGCAGGTGGTGCTCTCGCCACTGCCACAACGGCGACCGAACTGGTCACGGGAGCGCTACTGACGCTCTTCCTGGCCATCTTCTTCCTCTATGGAGGCGGCCAGATCTGGGAGTTCTGCTGCAGATTGGTGCCGCGTGGTACGCGCGGACGTGTGGCCGCGGCGGGTGTGGCGGGGTTCGGCACACTCGTCGGATATGTCCGGGCGACCGTCATCGTCGCACTCGTCGATGCGGTGTGCATCGGTATCGGCCTCGCCATCCTGCGTGTACCTCTCGCACTGCCGTTGGCGACGGTGATCTTCCTGTTCTCCTTCATCCCGATCGTCGGGGCGCTGATCAGCGGCTCACTCGCCGTGGTGATCGCGCTGGTCACCCAGGGGTGGCTGACCGCGGTCATCGTGCTCGCCATCCTCATCGGCGTGATGCAACTCGAAGGCCATGTGCTGCAACCGTTCCTGCTCGGCCGGTCGGTCCGGCTGCATCCGGTCGCGGTGATCCTCGCGATCGCCGCGGGCATCGTCGCCGCGGGCATCGTCGGCGGACTGTTCGCGGTGCCGGTGATCGCCTTCGCCAATACCGCTGTCCGGTACCTGGCCGGGCATCGGGATCTCGCCGTGAGCGAGGGCGACGGCTCCTTCCACTACGCACAGCCCGACGATCCTCACTGGGACACGAAGAGTATCGACGACGCCACGGCGTCGGCCGGGTTGTCCGTCGAGGAGGCCGTCGGGGTGTCGCCCGCCGACGCCGAAGCCGACATCGAGCGCGGGCTCGACGGAAGCGCGCGCCGACCGCGGCGGAGTGCGCCCGAGCATGACGCCGACGGGGACGAGGGCTCGGCCGCGCGGGATGCGGACGATCGGAAGCACACCGGAGACGAGAAGAACACGGGCGGGACGGACGCCGACGAGTCGTCATGAGCAGCGATCCGGTCGCCCCGCTGTGGCGTGGTGCTCAGGTGTTGCGGCTGCTGTCGTACCTCTACGCGCTGGGATTCCGGATAGCCATCGACGACGACCTGCTGCATCCAGGGGTCGCGTGGTTTCTCTTCGGCGTCCTCACGGTGTGGACGCTGGCCTGCGGTGTCGCCTATTACGTCGGTGTCGGGCGCAACTGGTACTGGGTGGGTGCCGAGATCGTGATCGCCTGCGGCATGATGCTGTCGACGTCGTACGTCGCGACCGAATCGTGGGCGTTGAACAACCAGACCTGGCCGACGACCCTGTGGGCGACCAACGCGGTGATCTCGGCAGCCATCCTCGGCGGACCCGTCGTCGGAGTGGTCGCGGGCGTGGGGGTCGGCGGCACGAGCGCATTCGTCAAGGGCTGGCTCGACCTCAATTTCGGCCGCAACGCCACGATCATCGTGATGGTGGCCTCGGGTCTCGCCGTGGGACTGGCCGCGGTCAGCGCGCGTCGCGCACAGGCCCAGCTGGCTGCGGCGGCGCGCGCCGCTGCGGTTGCAGCCGAACGTGAGCGGCTGTCCCGGGAAGTGCACGACGGTGTGCTGCAGGTACTCTCGTTCATCTCCAAACGCGGCCGCGAAATCGGCGGTCCGACGGCGCAGCTCGCCGACCTCGCAGCCACCCAGGAGACTGCGCTGCGTCGGCTCGTCGCCGACGTCGACGTCGACACCGGATCGGAATGTGGGACTGCCGATCTCGCGGCACTGCTCCGCGCCGCAGCGGGTGACGGTGTCGCGGTGAGCGCGCCCGCCGATCCTGTGATGATCGATGCGACGACGGCCCGCGAGATCAGTGCTGCGGTGATCAACGCGCTCGACAACGTCACCCACCACGCCGGGCCGGGCGCCCGCGCATTCGTACTCCTCGAGGACCTCGATGACACGGTGGTCGTCAGTGTCCGCGACGACGGCGTCGGAATAGCCGCGGGCAGACTCGAGGAGGCACGTCGTCAGGGCAGGATCGGCGTGGCCCGGTCCATCGTCGGGAGAATCGAATCCCTCGGTGGCACCGCGACACTCGACTCCGACGAGGGGATCGGCACAGAGTGGGAGATGACGGTTCCGGTGACGCGGCCAAAGGATGACAGGATGCACAGATGACCGAGACAGATGAGGTGGCATTGCGGGTCATGGTCGTCGACGATCACCCGATGTGGCGCGACGGCGTCGCACGCGACCTGGCCGACGCCGGGTTCGACATCGTGGCGACCGCTGATTCCGCGGGGGCCGCGGGACGTCGCGCCGGCGCGGTGCTTCCCGACGTCGTGCTGATGGACATGCAGCTACCCGACGGCAACGGCGCCGAGGCCACGGCGGCGGTCCTCGAGGTATCGCCGAAGACCCGGGTCTTGGTGCTGTCGGCATCCGACGAGCGGGATGACGTGCTCGACGCCGTGAAGGCCGGGGCGAGTGGCTACCTCGTCAAGAGTGCGTCGAAGGCAGAACTGATCGACGCGGTACGCGCGACGGCACAGGGTCAGGCGGTGTTCACACCGGGGCTCGCCGGACTCGTCCTCGGCGAGTTCCGGCGCATGTCAACGCAACCCGACCGTCCGGCAGCAGCGCCGGTGCTCACCGAACGCGAGACCGAGGTGTTGCGGTATGTCGCAAAAGGTATGAGCGCCAAGCAGATCGCGCGAAAACTGACGCTGAGCCATCGCACCGTCGAGAATCACGTGCAGTCGACGCTGCGCAAACTCCAACTCGGCAACCGAGTGGAACTCGCCCGGTACGCGATCGAGCACGGTATCGACGAGTGACGCCGGTGCGCCGCTGACGTCTTCACCGCGTCGGAACGGCTGATACCTATTCGCCGATACGGCTGAACTATTCGCCGGAACGGCTGAACCTATTCGCCGGAACGGCTGCGGCGCAACAACTCCTGCACGCTGATCTGTCGGTTCTCGCCCGGCGTCTCCTCGGCGCGTGCATGGCGATCGGCACGGCTCGACGAGTCGTCCGAGCGCTCACGCCGGGGAGATGTCCGCTCGTCGTGGGTCTCGCCGGGTGCGGGCCGCGCGCCTCGACGCGATGCCGCGACGTCGGGTGACAGACCCCTGTCCATCGGCGACGACGCGGTGCCCGGCACCTGCCGAGGCGCCGATCGCGCACCCTCGGGTGATAGCGATGCAGCGAGCGGTCGCTTGCCCGTCCGGTCCAGATCGGGGCGTCGACCCAGCGGCGACTGACCTTCGACGCCGCGCTGCGGTGTCGGTTGCTGCTGAGCCGGGGGCTGCTGCTGCGGTGTCGGCCGCTGTTGTGTCGGCTGCTGTTGTGGACGTCGCTGCGGTGTCTGCGGCCCCGAAGGCGCTGGACGCGGAGCAGCGCGCCGTGGGGCGTCTGGTGCCTCGGCAGCGGGCTTCTGAGCTGCGGGATTGTGGGCGGTCGGCTTCTGGGCGGGCCGGTTGACACGGATACCACCCTCGCCGAGTGCCCAGCGGCCGGTGTCGGGACGATCGGACCTGGCACGCCGCGGCGTCGGGCGAGCGGTGCGTGCGGGTCGCTCGCGTACGGGTTCGATCTCGTCGAGGGTCTGGCCGGGGCGGTCATCGCGAAGCGCGCGCCGTCGATCCGACGGTGGTTGCGACGGCCCACTGCGTGCCACGGCTTCGCCGGACGCCGGGGCTGCCTGCGCATATGAGCGGGGCGAATCCGGTTGGGCCGCTTCGCGATCGGTGGTGCGTCGCTGGGCTGATCCGGCGCGAATCGCACGGGTCGCCGCGCCCGCGGAGACCGTGGCCGCGGCCCGGGGTGCCGCAGGCATCGCGATGGTCGGCACCTCTGAGATCAGCGTGCCGGCGCGCATGCCCCGTGTACCCGCGCCCACACCAGCGACTTTCGCGTCGGGCTCGTCGTCGAGAATGGTCTCGCCCAGACCGATCTTGCGCTGCAGCGTCTTCATCCACCTCGGCGCCCACCAGCAGTCATCGCCGAGCAATTTCATCGTGGACGGTACGAGCAGCATGCGGATGATCGTGGCGTCGAGGATGAGTGCCGCGATCATGCCGTACGCGATGTACTTCATCATCACGATCTCCGACAAACCGAAGGCGCCGGTCACCACGATGAGGATCGCGGCGGCTGCCGTGATGATCCGTCCCGTATGTGCCGTACCGACGCGCACCGCCTCGGTGGTGCTCGCGCCCTTCTGTCTCGCTTCGACCATGCGGGACAACAGGAATATCTCGTAGTCCGTCGACAGACCGAACACGATCGCGATGATGAGCACCAGTACCGCCGCGAACAACGGCCCAGGGGTGAAGTTCGCGATCGATGCGCCGTGTCCGTCGACGAAGATCCACGTCAGGATGCCCAACGTGGCGCCGAGACCGAGCGCCGACATCAACGCCGCCTTGATGGGCAGCACCAGCGACCCGAACGCGAGGAACATCAGGAGCCCGGTCACGAGCACCAACAGGATCGCCATGAGCGGCAGTCGGGTCAGGAGTGCGTCGATCGAGTCCTGAACCAGCGCCGGGGTGCCCGCCACCCACATCTGGATGCCTGCGGGCTTCTGCATCGCGCGGAGATCCTTCACCGCCTCACCCGCGGTGTCGCGGTTGACGAGGCCCGCCGACATCTGGATGACCTGTGGACCGTTGAAACCGTAGGTGCCGGTCAGTGCGCCGTTGTCGGCCGACGGGCTGAATTGTTTGGTGAACCCGGGGATCTTGTTGGCTTCGTCGGCGATCTGCTGGATCTTGGCGCCGCTGTCGGGATCGTTGACGTCGTAGGAGATGACGAGCTTGACCTCTTCGGTGCGCTCCTTGGGAAACGCCTTGTCGAAGTCCTCCTGAGCGACGCGGCTCGGATTGTCCGGCGGCAGATAGGCCTCGCTGATGCCGCCGAACTTGATGCCGCCGATGGGGATGGTCAGCACCAGCAGGATCAGGACCGTTGGCACAGCGGTGGCCACGGGGTGCCGCATGACCCAGCCGGACAGGCGGCCCCAGAACCCGTTCTCGATCTCGGCCTTGGTTTTGGTGCGTCGCAGGAAGGGCAGGCCGAAGGCGTCGATCTTCGGGCCGAGGATGGCCAGGATGGCGGGTAGCACGGTGATCGAGAGGATCGCCGCCAGCGACACCGAGAAGATGGCGCCGTAGGCGACGGACTTCAAGAAGCCCTGGGGCATCATCAGCAGACACGCGATGGCCGCGACGATGATCGTCGCCGAAAAGACGACGGTCTGGCCCGCGGTCATCACGGTTCTTCGGACCGCGGCCTTGGTGGTGTACCCCTCGGCGAGCTCTTCTCTGAATCTGCTGACGATGAACAGGCCGTAGTCGATCGCGATGCCGAGGCCGATCAGTGTGACCACCGACTGCGCGAAGATGTTCAGTTCGGTCAGCTGGGCGATGATCGTCATGATGCCCAGCGAGCCCGCGATCGTCAGACCCCCGATGAACACCGGGAGACAGGCGGCGATCACGCCGCCGAAGATGAAGAACAGCATGACCGCCACGAGCGGTAGTGCGATCACCTCGGCCCGACGGATGTCCTCGTCCATGCCGCTGGCCATGGCACCGGCGACCGGTTGGAGCCCGGCGAGCTGGAACCTCGTCCCCTCGAGCCCGTATTTACCCGGGTCGTCGACGACGCCCGTCAGGAACGGCTCGATTTTCTGATAGTTCGCGAGCACCGCGGTGTCGTCGTTACCCGCGACGCCGATGCTGATGAAAGCCTGTTTCTTGTCGGCGGTGAAGGTTCGCGACCGGATGGTGTCCTGCGCGGCCCTCTGCGCGACCGTGTTGTCCTTCAGATAGAAGGGGTCGATGATCTCCTGATTGTTCCGTAGTGCCTGTTCGTAGGCCTCCTGGTTGGTCGAATCCGGAGCCTGCGCCGATCGCTGCACCACGGACGGATACTTCTGCAGCAACTCGTCGACGATGTTCTCCACCTTCGCGCCGAACTGCTTGTCGTCGACCGTGGTGCCCGCGGGCGGGGTGATGAGGAGGATGACATCGGAGCGGTGGTCGCGTCCGAAAGCGGTGTCGGCGACGACCGAGCCCTTCGACGACTCGGCGGTCGGGTCGAACCAACCGCTCTGGCTCAGGTGGTTGCCGAGACCGAGTCCGTAGAGTCCGAGGCCGCCCATGATGACGACCAACACCCCGATGACGGCAAAGCGCATCCGGTAGACGAATGTGCCGATGGCTCCGAACACGCCGACTCCTTTCGGAAAAGTCTCGCCGAGATTGTTTCAGTGGTGCCTGAGTGCTTGCTGAGGTTTGGACTGACAGGGGTTCGGGTGATTGCCGAGCGGTGCAGCTCGGATCATCCCGGGCCGTGCCGGCTGGATCATCCCGGGCCGTGCCGGCTGAATCATCCCGAGCCGTACCGGCCGCGTCCTGTCAGCGCAGCAGCGCGCGCAGCGGCCGGAACGGGGTGAGCCACGCGCCGTCGTCGGGCAGTGAATCGAGTCCGATTCGCGGCAACGGCTCCCGGAAGACCCCGGGGATCTCCTCGAGGTCGACGAACTCGAGCCCGTCGGTCGACAACGCCCAGTTCACGTGCTCGCGGAACCCGATGACCGTGACCGGCACGCCTTCGCCTGCGATCTCGACCAGCGGATCCCGGAACGCCTGACCATCCGCGGACGCGACGATCAGCCCGGCTAACCCAACAGTGTGCCTGCGAAGCTCGATGTGGTCGAGCATGTCGGAGTCCACATCGCTGTCCTCGGACAGTTTGGGCTTGGCGAACACCGCGTATCCGACGTTGCGCAGTGCGTCGACCCATGGCCGTACGACATCGGCACTACCAGGGACGATGTTGGTGAAGACCGTCGCCTCCGGCTCGACCTGGACGGCGGTGTCCGAATCCCGGGGAGTGTCGCCGACATCACCGTCGCCGTCGTCCCCGTCATCTGCCCCGACCGACCGATCGTAGGCCGCGACCGTTGCCTGTGCAGAGATGTCGGCGGTCCGCTGGAGCAGCCATCGGCCGAGGGCGTCGAACCGCGGTCGATGCGCGGCGGTGGGCCGGCCGCCGAGGATGGCCCCGAGCCCCATGTCCATGTTGGGTGCGTCCCAGACCAGCAGCACGCGTTGCGCTCCGCTCTGGCCAGAGATCGTGTCGGCGAAACGCGTGCCCGAGCCGTCGTTGTCGGTCATGATCGGTCGCCTTCTGTCGCGGTGTCTGACTTCTCGTGCGGTCGGACCTTCTCGTCCGGTCGGATGTAGACGAACTCGTTGACCTCGCGGCCCTCGCGCTCGGCGCGGCCCTCGAACTTGGTGGTGGGCCGTTCGAGGGAGACAGGGGCGGCGGACGTGGCGGGCACGACGTGGACCCGGTCGGGGTTCTGGGTGGCCAACAACTCGGCGATCCACTCGGCATAGCCCAGGTGGTCGGTGGCGATGTGGAGCACACCACCCGGTCGAAGGCGGTCCGCCATGAGTTCGATCGTGCCCCGTTGGACGAAACGACGCTTGTGATGCCGCGATTTCGGCCAGGGGTCGGGAAAGAACAGCCGGATCGCGGTGAGTGACCCCGACGGGATGAGCTCGCGCAACACCACCACGCCGTCACCGCGGATCATCCGGACGTTGGTCAGCTCATTGCGATCGACGAGGCCGACGAGCTGGGCGAGTCCCGGCTTGTAGACCTCGACGGCGACAACGTCGACGTCGGGTTCGTCTGCGGCCATCGCAGCGGTCGAGATGCCGGTTCCGCTGCCGATCTCGAGGACGCGCGGTGCCTCGCGCCCGAACAGTGCGTCGAAGTCGATGGGGGGTTCGGGTGTCTGTGCCGGGTCGGTGGCGAGGTCACGACCGAGGACGGGCCACAACGTGTCCCAGTTGCGCTGCTGGCCTGGCGTCAGCGTGCCGCGGCGGAAACGGAAGCTGGTCACGCGGGGATACGGGCGTGACGAGTCGCCTCCGGCGTCCGCCGATCCGGGGGAGGTGTTCACCGGTCCATGGTGGCCCATCTGGTCTGGTGCGCATACTCCGACACCCGCTTGTGGAATCTGCTGCGCCGCCTCGCCCATCTGCGACTACCCTTCCACCAGGGAAGATCGACCGGTCAGGAGCGGGGGTGAGAGGTGTGATCGATCCGTCGGGTCCGCTCGCACACACACTGGCGTCCGGGTCGATCGGAGACCTCATCGCGCCTGATTCGCCCGCTTTCACCGCGCTCGATTCCGCGGCCCGACGCTACGTGCGGCCCTGGTCGGTCGCGGTGGTCGGTCGACGGGGCGTCGGCCGCGACACCATGGCCCGGGCGCTGCACGAACGCTGGGGCCTCGCGGCGGTCGTCGCTGACGAACCGGACACGGCTGCCGGGGTCGACCTTCACCTGCATCTGCTCGCCGGGGCCCCGAGGCTCGCCGACCGACGGATCCTCGACGCCGCGCCGCCCGGCCGGACCGTCGTCGTCATCGGGAAGGTCGACACCCTCGCACCGGCCGCCGTCGAACGCGCACGCGCGGCGGCTGAGTCGCTCGGGCAGCCCGTCGTCGCGGTCTCGCAGCTGCTGGCGTGCGCCGACATGTCCGACGCCGAGCTCGGCTTCCTGCGCAGGCTCGTCGCCGACGGCGAGGCGATGCCGTCGATGTCGGGTCACTTCCTCGCAGGCGCGGCGCCGCAGTCGCTGGCGTGGCAGATGCGGACCGAGCTGCTCAAGCGGCTCGACGCCACCGGTATCGACATCGCGATGGGGCTGCTGCGGACCGCCGATCCCGGCGCAGCCGACGCGACGACACTCACCGATCGCCTCCACGCAGCCAGCGGATTCGACGTTCTCGGCGACGCGCTGCGCTCGTGCAGCGCTGCGATCACAGCGTTCCGGGACGCTCAGGTGCGCGCGGTCATGGAGGTGACCGCGGCGGCAGGTGACGCCCGCGACGTCGTCGAGATGCTCCTGCGTACGGCAGGGGTGTGACGTGCGGTCAGGGTCTTCGGTGTCCCCGGTATCTTCGGTATGCCCAGGGTCTTCGGGGGCCGACGTCACCGGCACGCAGGCGCAACGTCGGGCCGCGACGCCCGCCCGCGTTGTCGTGGCGGCGGCGCAGGGCGTCGACATCGATGAACTGCTCGAGGCGTGCCGGGTGATCGCCTCGTCGCACGGGGGTCGTGCACTCGAGTTCGTGGCATTCGAGCCGGGTCGTGTTCTCGTCGGCGCACATGCCGCGGTTCTGGTCGTCGATCCGGCGTGCGCGGTCGTCGACGACGACGAGCTCACCGCGCTGCGCGAGCTGACCGGCGCGGTCGATCACGTCGGAATCGTCTGTGGACGTATCGAGTCGTTCTGGGACTGGCCACGCATCGTGCGTGGTTACCGCAGTGAGCTCGATCCCGGTGAGCGGTTGCCGGTGTTCGCGGTGTCTGCCGCGGCCGCGCTGGCGGGCGCGGTCGACGATTCGGGCGTCGTCGACCTGCTCGACTGGTGCGCATCTTCCTCCGAGCCCTCCGAACTGTCCGGGCCCCACGAGGGCCGACGGCAGGCGTGCGCGGAGGTCGGCCGGACCACGATCCAGGGCACAGGCGCATCGACGGATGCGCAGGCCGACGCGCTGGTGTCCCGTCGCACACGGCTGCTGGCGGTCCGGGACAGGGGACGATCCGACCGGCTCGCGTCCCTCCGCGCGGGAATCGCACACGTCCGCGCCCAGAGCAGCGCCGACATCGCGACTCGGGTACGGGTGCTCGCCACGCTCTCCGACCAGCGCGGTACCGCGATGACACGCACCGACGTCGAGGCACACGCCGCCTGGCTCGACCGCGAGATCGGCGGACTCGTCGCCGACCTCGACGCCGTGACCCGGGAACGACTCGACGCCGTGGCCTCCTCGACGCTCGTCGGACTCGACGCCGACGATCCGCCGGCACACCGCGACGACGAGCCGATTCTCGCGCGCCGTGAGCTGCCCTCGGGCAGACGCGCCGGCGAGGACGCGATGGTCCTGTTGCTCGGGGCGTCGACGGGCATCGGCATCGGGCGTCTCCTCGTGGCACCCCTGTCGTCGATGCAGACGTTGCAGTGGATCGCCATGCCGGCGGCATTGCTGATCGGAGTCGCGGTGGCGATCTGGGTGATCCGGATGCGGCGCGGGGCCACCCTCCGCACACAACTGCGAACGTGGGTGAACGACGTACTCGCCGACGTCCGTGCCCGCACCGAACGGCGCGTGGCGATGCAGCTCACCGAGGCCGAATCACGGATCGGCGGCCAGGTGATGCGTGCCTACGACCGGCAGACTCGTCGAATCGCATACGAGGTCGCCGACATCGATCAACGGCGTAGGGACCTGTACCGAGCGGGTAGGGAAGTGAGTGGACAGTGAACATCGACTCGTTCGGCCTCGGTGACGGCCACGACGACTGGACCGACGGACACGAGGTGGGTGCCGACGTCGACTCTCCGGCCGACAACCTGCTGATGCACGACGACGGTCGGATCTGGGATCTCGGGCCCGCCGACATCGACACCGACGCGGACGGCGTCGCCGACTCGCTCACCCGCAGCGGCCCGGAAGGGCTGACGGTCTACACCGACAGCGATCGGGATGGGCAGATCGACCGGATCACACAGGTGGGTTCCGACGGCTCGTTCGCGTCGCGATCACTCGATCACGAGAGCGGCACCTGGGTGGCCACCGACTCCGGCCGACTGGACTGAGTCGCACCGGCAAGGGGAGAAAGTCCTGGTGACGGTGGGTTGCATGTCATCGGAAAACCGACAGGGCCCACCTTGCAGCCCCTCCTGACGTGTGCGAATGTGGCCTATACCGCATCTCGTAACCCCAGGCCCTAGCGCACGCTCGGTCCCAGTATCCTGGGGAGAAGCAACCCACACAGGGCGGCCAATGCGGGTCGCCACCTCGGAGGAGGAAATCATGACCGCCGCCACGATTCCGGGCCTGGAACCCGGCACCGCTCCGACCACACACGAAGCGCTGTTGGCATGGGTGGCCGAGGTCGCCGAACTCACCCAGCCCGACCGTGTCGTCTGGTCCGACGGCAGTGACGAGGAATGGGATCGCCTCACCGCCGAACTCGTCGAGTCCGGAACCCTCGTCAAACTGAACGAGGACCGCAAGCCCAATTCCTACCTCGCCAAGTCCGACCCCGCCGACGTCGCCCGTGTCGAGTCGCGCACCTTCATCTGCTCCGAGAAGGAAGAGGACGCGGGTCCGACGAACAACTGGGTTGCTCCCGACGAGATGCGTGCGACCCTGACCCCGCTCTTCCGCGGCAGCATGCGCGGTCGCACCATGTACGTGATCCCGTTCTGTATGGGCCCGCTCGGCTCGGACGATCCCAAGCTCGGCGTCGAGATCACCGACTCCGCCTACGTCGTCCTGTCGATGAAGATCATGACGCGCGTCGGTCCCGAGGTGCTTCGACTGCTCGGCGACGACGGCTTCTTCGTCAAGGGGCTGCACTCGGTCGGTGCACCGCTCGAGCCGGGCCAGGCAGACGTGCCGTGGCCCTGCAGTCCCGACAAGTACATCACCCACTTCCCCGAGACCCGCGAGATCTGGTCCTACGGGTCGGGCTACGGCGGCAATGCGCTGCTCGGCAAGAAGTGCTACGCGCTGCGTATCGCGTCGGTCATCGCCCGTGACGAGGGCTGGATGGCCGAGCACATGCTCATCCTCAAGCTGACCAGCCCGGAGAACAAGGTCTACTTCGTGGCCGCGGCGTTCCCGAGCGCTTGCGGCAAGACCAACCTCGCGATGATCCAGCCGACCATTCCCGGCTGGAAGGCCGAGACCGTCGGCGACGACATCGCCTGGATGCGGTTCGGCGAGGACGGCCGCCTTTACGCCATCAACCCGGAGTTCGGCTTCTTCGGCGTGGCACCGGGCACCAGCATGGACTCCAACCCGAATGCGATGAAGACCATCGACGCGGGCAACACGCTCTACACCAACGTCGCAGAGACCGACGACGGTGACATCTGGTGGGAGGGTATCGGCGGCGAGAAGCCCGCGCACCTGACCGACTGGCTCGGCAACGACTGGACGCCCGACTCCGATCAGCCTGCAGCCCATCCGAATTCGCGCTACTGCACCCCGATCTCACAGTGCCCGTCGCTGGCTTCCGAGTGGGACGACCCGCAGGGTGTGCCGATCTCGGCGATCCTGTTCGGCGGACGCCGCAAGACGACTGTCCCGCTGGTGACCGAGGCCCGTGACTGGCAGAACGGCGTCTTCATGGGCGCGACGGTCGGCTCGGAGCAGACCGCGGCAGCAGAGGGCAAGGTCGGCACGGTGCGCCGCGACCCGATGGCCATGCTCCCGTTCATGGGTTACCACGTCGGCGACTACTTCCAGCACTGGATCAACCTGGGCAAGAACGCCGACGCGTCGAAGCTGCCCAAGGTGTTCTACGTGAACTGGTTCCGTCGTGGCGACGACGGCCGCTTCCTGTGGCCGGGCTTCGGCGAGAACAGTCGCGTCCTGAAGTGGATCATCGGCCGTATCGAGGGCGAGAACGAGGGTGTGCAGACACCCGTCGGCATCGTCGCGAAGCCCGAGGAGATCGACGTCACCGGACTCGACGTGCCCACCGAGGATCTCGAGGCTGCGCTCGCCGTCGATCCGGAGGAGTGGCGTCGCGAGCTGCCGCTGATCGAGGAGCTGTTCGAGTTCGTCGGCGAGAAGCTCCCGACCAGCCTGCAGGACGAGCTCGACGCCCTCAAGCAGCGGTTGGGCTGACTTCACCTTCTGTCACTCCTGTAACTGAGGTATCGTTGCCCCCTATGAGTATCCGCTCGTGGGGGGCAACGATCGTCTCTGTGCTCCTAGGTGTTTCGGCGTTCCTCGGCGCATCCGTCTATTCCGGGGTGACCGCCGGTGTCGCGAGGTCGGCGACGCCGATCATCGCGCGCTACACCGACACCGCCTTCATCAACGGGGTGCCCACCTTCGGGGCGATCTCCGGGATCGACCGGATCGGCGCCAATCGCTTCGCGATGATCTCGACCGACGTGGGCCGCGCCGGGCCCGCGCGTTTCTACACGAGCCAGTTCAACTACACGTCCGGCGTCGCCGGATTCACGTCGAACCCGGGAATCGACGGCGGCGGAGTGCTGCTCGGACCGGGCAATATCCCGCCGCTTCCGGGAGCAGCGCAGTACGAGGGCATCCGCGCGACCAGTGGCGGCTATGTCGTCGTCAGCGGCGGTGACCACCAGTTCGTGCGTCTGCAGAGCGCGGGGCCGGTTGGCACCTACATCCGCGACCTCGGGCTTCCGTCGGCGTGGCGGCCGTCGAAGAAGTCGGGCCTTGCCGGGCAGCGGGGCCTCACCGGTGTCGCGGTCGGGCCGCGCGGACAGATCAGCGTGATCACGGCCGGCGGTCTGCGGCAGGACCCCGCCACCTCGGCGCGGCTGCTGACGTTCGGCAAGACCAACTCCGAATTCGTGTACCGCACCGATCCGGGTAAGAGCGCCGCCGACGTCCTCGCGATCAACAACACCGACTACCTCGTGCTCGAGCGCGGTGCCGGACGCAACACGGCGATCTACTGGGCGACCACCCGCGGCGCCGACCAGGTGGGAGGCCGCGCATCCCTGTCGGGGGCGGAGAA
Source organism: Gordonia otitidis NBRC 100426 (assembly GCF_000248075.1). Classification (GTDB taxonomy): domain Bacteria; phylum Actinomycetota; class Actinomycetes; order Mycobacteriales; family Mycobacteriaceae; genus Gordonia; species Gordonia otitidis. The sequence goes on from NZ_BAFB01000096.1 coordinate 43,551, forward strand.
AGCGATGCCCAAGCAGTCGATCTTCAACACCGACGGCACGCCCCGACTCTCGACCGGCAACATGGCAGCGATGGCATGGGGCAACTGGCAACCTGACCTGCCGTGGCAGAACTTCCGGACGCGCACCCTGTTCGTCGTGACGAACAACGCCTTCGCGGGCGCGACCAAGGTGCACTCGTTCGAGGTCCAACTCCCGCGCTGATCAACGGATCTCAGGGGGTTCTGGGTGGATCATCCGATGGCAATGCGCTGCAGTTTTTGGCACGGTTGAGCCATGACATCAGAGCAGGGCGCGAGCGCGGGCGCCGAGGATCTCATCAAAACCTACGGATCCGGTGACACGGAAGTCCACGCATTGCGCGGCGTCTCGCTGTCGTTCCGATCGGGTGAGTTCACCGCGATCATGGGGCCCTCGGGATCGGGCAAGTCGACGCTGATGCACTGCCTCGCAGGTCTCGACGTCGCAACGAGCGGCCGGGTCTACATCGGCGACACGGAACTGACCGGCCTCTCCGACAAGAAGATGACCCTGCTGCGGCGTGACCGCATCGGTTTCGTGTTCCAGTCGTTCAACCTGGTGCCGACCCTGACAGCGGCCGAGAACATCACGCTGCCCTCCGACATCGCCGGCCGGAAGGTCGATCAGGAGTGGTACGACACCGTGATCGATCGGCTCGGTATCGCCGACCGGCTCGATCACCTTCCCAGTGAGCTGTCCGGTGGACAGCAGCAGCGTGTCGCATGTGCGCGTGCGCTGGTGGGAAGGCCTGCCATCATCTTCGGTGACGAACCGACCGGCAACCTCGATTCCCGATCGTCGGGTGAGGTGCTCTCCATTCTGCGTGCGGCGACCGACGAGTTCGGTCAGACCGTCGTGATCGTGACGCACGACCCGCGCGCGGCGTCGTATGCCGACCGTGTCGTCTTCCTCGCCGACGGCAAGATCGTCCGCGAACTTCCGCGACCCTCGGCCGACGACGTCTTCGAGGTGATGAAGAACCTCGACACCGTGCCTGCCGAGAAGTCCGCGGAGGCCGAGACGGGCGATGCCACGCCCATATCAGGCCACAAGCATGAATCAGGTTCTGTGGCAGCAGAATCCGGAATCGGTAGGCACGCGCTGCAGACCGATCCGGGTGCCGAACCGTCGCAGGCGGGCTGAACCATGGCCTCGGTGATGCGGAAGGTGTCGCTGCGTAATCTGAGTGCGCACAAGGTGCGACTGGCGTTGACCGTCTTCTCGATCGTGCTGGGCACCGCATTCGTCGCAGGGTCGATCGTGTTCACGTCGACCATCTCGCAGGCGTTCAATTCGATCTTCGACAACGCCGCACCAGGAGTGTCCGTCGAGGTGACGCCGGAGGGTTCCAACTCCGCAGGCGTCCCGAATTCGATTGTCGACGAACTGAAGTCGCACAAACAAGAACTCGGCGTCGACAAGATCTCGACCAACTACACGGGACTGGTGACCATCGCCGACTCGCGCGGCAAGGCGCTGCAGACCGGCGGGGCACCGAGCCTCGGTTCCGCGTACGTCCCGCCGGCCGAGTCGCTGTCCCCCGACGACGGAAAGCTCCTGCCGGGTGGGCGTGCACCTGTCGGCTACCAGGAAGTGGTGCTCAACGAATCGGCCGCGGAGAAGGCGGACCTGAAGGTCGGATCGTCGACCAAGGTGGTCGTCGGGCAGGGATCGAGCCAACCGATGGACGTCACCGTCGTCGGCATCAGCCAGCTCACGGGCGACACCGGCGGCTACGTGAACGTCCAGTTCGAGCGCGAGGCGGCGAGCAACCTGCTCTCCGACGGCGAGCACGTCGCGACGATCGACATGTCGGCGGTCGACGGTGTCAGCGACACCGAACTGCGTGATCGGGTGCAGAAGCTCGTCGGTTCGGACGCGTTGAAGATCCGCACGGGCGATCAGGTGCGGCAGGACGAGAAGGACCGTGTCAACCAGTTCCTGACGATCTTCACCGGCATCCTGCTGGCTTTCGCTGCCATCGGCCTGGTCGTCGGCACGTTCATCATCTACAACACGTTCTCGATGATTGTGGCGCAACGTAATCGCGAGCTGGCACTGCTGCGGGCCGTGGGCGCTACCGAGCGCCAGGTGTCGCGCTCGGTGCTGTTCGAGGCGTTCGTCGTCGGCGTGATCGGCGGTCTCGTCGGCCTCGGCGTCGGTATCGGGCTCGCCGCTGCCCTCAAGGCGATCACGTCGGCGACGTCGGGGCTCCCGGAGGCCTCGCTCGACGTCAGTGTCTGGGCTGTGCTCGCTGCGCTGTTCGTCGGCGTGGTGGTGACCATGGTCAGTGCGTGGGTCCCCGCGGTCCGCGCAGCGCGGGTACCGCCTGTCGAGGCGATGCGTGCCAGCGATGCCGAGCGGGCGTCGTCGTTGCGGACCCGCACCATCACGGGCGCGGTGTTCGGTGTGATCGCCGTCGTCGCGATCGCCTGGGGCGCGATGGGTGAGGGCCTGTTGCGGGCGGTGATCGTGGGGGTCGGCGCCGGCGCGGCGATCATCGCGGCGGTGCTCGCCGGTCCCGCATTGTTGCGGCCCGTGGTCGGCGTGTTGGGACGTGTCATCGGCGCGCCGTTCGGCTCGATCGGATACCTCGCCCGCACCAACGCGATGCGCAATCCGCGACGCAGTTCGGCCACCGCCTTCGCGCTGACTCTCGGTCTGCTACTCGTGGCCGTGATCGGCACTCTCGGAACATCGTTCAAGGGCACGGTCGACACGGCCGTCGACACCGGCATCACCGCCGACTACATCGTGACCGGCACCAACAATCTACCGATCTCACCCGCTGTCGCCGATGCCGTGAAGGGTGTGCCCGGTGTCGCCGACTCCGTCAGCCTCGGCCTGGCGCAGGCGCGCGCCGACGGCGCCAAAGTCAGCGGCTACGCGCCGCTCGGCGGGCAGATCGGAACGGTCGCCAACATCGACATGCTCGACGGCGCGTCGGACAGACTGCCGGACGACGGGATGTTCGTCAGCCAGCGCACGAGTAACGACAAGGGCTGGAAGCGTGGCGACACAGTCACTTTCACCTCATCACTCGGCCAGCAGGTCGCGACACGGGTCGACGGGGTCTACGCCGACAACGAGTCGTTGCAGCCGTGGTTGGTGGGCAGCAAGGTCTACGAGACGTTGATGCCGGAACCGGCACGCATGAGCGTCGGGGTCTTCGTGAAAGCGAAGCCGGGAACCGACCTGTCGGCGCTGCGCACCGATCTGGAGAACGCCACGAACTCCTTCCTCACCGTGCAGGTGCAGGATCGCGGACAGTTCAAGAACAGTCTGTCCCAGCAGATCGACCAGATGCTGGGGGTGCTGTACGCGA
>NZ_BAFB01000095.1 GCF_000248075.1 Gordonia otitidis NBRC 100426
CGCCGCCGGGACCCGGGCGTCCTGCGCCCTGACCCGGTCGTCCTTGCGCTGGTCGGCCACCGCCGGGACGGGGACCGCCCTGGCCCGGACCGGGCCGCGGCGCCGCAGGGCGCGGGGCGGGTGTGGGCGCCGACGAGTACGGGTTGTTTCCGACGCGAGGCGCACGTGGGCCGGGCTTGGGCCCGGGACGCGGGCTTGCCGGCGCAGGTGCAGAGGCCTGGGCGGCCGCGGGTGCGGGCGTCGAGGACTGCGCCGCTGCCGGCGTAGGTGCCGACGGGGCGGGTTTCGCTGCGGGTTGTGTGGCTGCGGGCGCAGGCGCCGGAGCCGACTGTGCGGCGGCAGGCGCTGGAGCTGCGGGCGCAGGTTTGGGGGCCGCCGGCTTGGGGCCGGGGCGTGCCGCGCCGGGCTTGGGTGCGGTACTGCTGTCACGGGCCGCGGTACCCGGCTTGGGTGCGGCCGATTTCGTGGAATCGTTCTTGCTTGCTCCCCCGTTTGCTGCGGGGAAGGATTCGCGCAGTCGACGGGCCACCGGGGCCTCGACGGTCGACGACGCGGACTTGACGAATTCGCCTTGTTCCTTGAGACGCTCGAGCACTTGTTTGCTCGTCACGCCGAGTTCCTTGGCCAGTTCGTGCACGCGGGCTTTGCCTGCCACTGCTCTCCTCACTTGGAGGCCGAGCGGCTTGCCCGCCACGGCCTCGGATTACGTCCGATACGTGCTCATCGTGGTGACTTCACGGTGTGCTCATGTCTTCTGCTACCTGTTCTGGCCCGTTAGGGCCGCTCTCGTCCGTGCCGGCACCCGTGCGGGTGACCAGCACTTCTTCGAGGTCGGACTGGTCTACGACCAGCCCCGGACTCCTCAACGCCGAGGCGAATGCGCGCCGACGCACCGCGGCGGACACACAGTCCGCCGACGGATGCAACCACGCACCTCGTCCCGGCATGGTCTTCGCGACATCGACGACGATCCTCGATCCGGCGTCGCCCTGAGCGGCGACGATGCGGACCAGATCTGTGATTCCGGCTCGCTGCCGACATCCCAGACACATACGGATCGGACCTTGCGGAGAATGATCCTGTGGAGGATCGTTCCGCCGACCGGGTCGGTTGTCGTCGTCGGGAGATCCTCCGTTGAAGGAGCCTCCGTCAGGGACAGCCGACCGCACTCGCATGACCATCGATCAGTCTAGCGCGCCGAGCGGTGAACTGGACAACCGGTACGTCTCACGCCCGCCCGGTTCCCGATCGACCCGCAGGCCCCGCGGTGGCCCCCGGGGCCTGCGCAGGCGCCGTGGGCGGAGTGTCGTCGGCGTCCGACCGGATGTCGATACGCCAGCCGGTCAGGCGGGCCGCGAGTCGCGCGTTCTGCCCCTCCTTGCCGATGGCCAGCGACAACTGGTAATCGGGCACCACCACGCGGGCCGCCTTCTGCGCTGCGTCGATCACCTCGACGGAGACGACCTTCGCGGGTGACAACGCGTTGCCGACGAACACCGCGGGGTCGGTGTCGTAGTCGATGATGTCGATCTTCTCCCCCGACAGTTCACTCATCACGTTGCGCACACGCTGACCCATCGGACCGATGCATGCGCCCTTCGCATTGAGTCCGCTCACTCCTGTGTGGACCGCGATCTTCGAGCGATGCCCGGCCTCGCGCGCCACGGCGACGATCTCCACCGAGCCGTCCTCGATCTCGGGCACCTCGAGCGCGAACAGCTTGCGCACCAGGTTCGGGTGAGTGCGCGACAGCGTGATCTGCGGTCCACGCGATCCGCGCGAGACTCCCACCACGTAGCACTTGATCCGATCCCCGTGCTGGTAGCTCTCCCCGGGCACCTGCTCGGCAGGAGGGATGATCCCCTCGGCGCTGTTGGCGTCGCTGCCGATCTGCACCACGATCATCCCGCGAGCATTGGCGCGAGCATCCTGCTGCACGACGCCGCCGACGATCTCGCCCTCGTGGGTGACGAAGTCACCGAAGTTCTTCTCGTTCTCCGCATCACGGAGCCGCTGCAGGATCACCTGACGGGCGGTGGTGGCGGCGATACGGCCGAAGCCCTCGGGAGTGTCGTCGTACTCGTGGACGACGATGCCGTCGTCGTCGACCTCCTGCGCCATGACCCGGACCGCTCCGGTCTTGCGATTGACGTCGATACGCGCGTGCGGCGCGAACCCGTCGGTGTGTCGGTAGGCGGTGAGCAATGCGGTTTCGATCGCGGTGATGACGGTGTCGATCGAGATGCCCTTGTCGGCCTCGATCATGCGCAAGGCGTTGATGTCGATGTTCATCGGGCGCTCCTATTCACTTGTCGGCTGGTATGGAATTGTTCGATTGCTATGGATGTGTTCGGCCGGTCATGACGCGACGGCCTCGCGACGCCGTGCGATCTCGTCGTCGTCGAGTCCGCAGAGGCGCAGCTCGGCAGCCCCGGGCCGGGAGAAGTCGACGTCGACGACGGCCCGTGTAACCGAGTCGAGCCCGATGGCCCTCACCCGGAATCGACCGCGGTCGTTGCTCACGATGTCGACCTGACCGTCGTGCAGGGGACCGATCCTGCCGACCACTCGGGTCGGTCCGTCGTCACCTGCGACGTCGATGATCACCTTGCGCCCTGCCGCGCGACGCCAGTGCCGCTCGGTGGTGAGTGGCCGGTCGACGCCCGGCGACGTCACCTCGAGCGTGTCGATGTCCGAGTAGGCAGGGTCGCCGTCGAGTGCATCGGACAGTTCGCGGCTGAGGTCGGCGAGAGCGTCGAGCGAGCCTCCCTCGTCGCGATCGACGACCACGACGACCTCGTCGCCGTCCGCGCCCCGCTTGACGGTGACGTCCTCGAGATCGAAACCACGCTCCCCGACGAAGGTTGCGACGAGCGCGTGAAGTCGTTGTGCGTCAGTGCTCATCACCGCTCCCTTCTCGTCATCACTTGTCTGTCGTCATGTGTGGGCAGGTCCTCGGCGAATGCCGATCCGACGCGTTCAGCGGCTCCCCATTCTAGTCGATCGACGACACCGTTCTGACCACTGCGTGGACTCGTGCGACGACGTCCCCAACTCCCACGACGTCGGGGCGGCCTGCACCGAACCGGAGTACCCGGCTGGCATCATGTGTCGGGTGAAGCCAGCAACCTCAGAGCGCCGCACCCCCGTGGTGCGCACATCCGTTGACCGGCGCACCGTCCTGCGCGGCGGACTGGCTCTCGGTGCGGGCGCCCTCGTCGTGGGCGCGGCCGGTGCGTGCGACAGCGGTCCGACGCCCAACGAGGTCACGGCCACCGCGCTGCTTCCGCTTGCCCGGGCCGCGAGAGCCGACGCCGCGGCGGCGCGTTCGCTGGCACCCCGCACGCCCGTGTACAGCGCAGCACTCGGAGTGGTCGCCGACCAGCGCGACGCCCATGCCACGGCGCTCGGTCAAGAGGTCGAGCGTCTCGATTCCGCCACCGCCGCGAAGTTGTCGACCGCACCGTCACCGTCGGCGGCGCCTGCCTCCGCGGGCACATCGCCGACCTCAGCGGGCGCCACGACGCCAGACTCCACGACGCCCGACTCCACGGCATCGAACTCAACGGCATCGAGCGACGGAACGATCGACGAGCTGCGATCTGCACTGAGTGCGTCGGCTCGCTCGGCTCACGACGCCGCGATCTCCCTGCACGGCTACTCGGCAGGGCTGTGCGGCTCGGTGAGCGCATCCGTTGCGACGCTGCTGGAGGTACAGCTGGCATGAGCGCCACCACCGATGCCCTCGCGGGGGCGACCGACGCCGAGAATGCCGCCATCTTCACCTACGGGATGATCACAGCATTCGTCTCGGCCGCGCGTCGAGGCACCGTTGCCGAGTACGCGGCCGCCCACCGCTCAGCTCGCGACGCCGTCAACGCCGCCATCACCGCGGCGGGTAGCACTCCACCCGACATGTCACCCGGCTACACGCTGCCGACCGACGTCACCGATTCGATCGGTGCGGCGAAGGTCGCGCTTGCGGCCGAAAACGACTGCGCCACCGCGTATCGGGTGATCCTCGAGCGCGCCGACACCGAATCCGCACGACGTCTCGCTGTCGAGCAACTCACCGCGTGCGCCGGGCGCGCGGCGACCTGGCGTGCGGCGCTCCGCCAGAGCCCGGTGACCGTAGCGTTTCCCGGTACACCGGCCTGAGTCGGCGTTTACACTCAGCCACGCGTGTCAACCAACAACCGGATAACCTCTCTCAACAGCACATAGTCAGTATTCCCAACACCAGGTAAAGAACTGTCCGGCAGAGACCATTAGTGTGTCTAAGAGGGTTCGATGCCGTGACCGCGGAACCGCTGCGCTTGCTCGTTACGCCTTGAAGCCCGCTGAAGAGGGGGAAGTGTGAGCATCTCTCACGGTGGTGAGTTCGCAACGCGACGGGTCTCGCCCGGCGCAGGTCCGACCACGGCGATACGTGCCGAGCACATCTACAAGATCTTCGGTCGACGGCCCGCCGAGCTCGTCAGGCGACTCGAAGCAGGCGAACCGCCCGAGGATCTGAAAGAACTCGGTACCGCGGCCGTCATCGATGCCACCTTCGACGTTGCAGCCGGAGAGATCTTCGTGGTGATGGGCCTGTCCGGATCGGGCAAGTCGACCCTCATCCGAACCTTGAACGGACTCTGGAAACCCACATCCGGCTCCGTGCTGATCGGCGACACCGACCTCGCGGCGGTCTCGGACAAACGACTACGTGAAATCCGTCGCACCTCGGTCTCGATGGTGTTCCAGCATTTCGCCCTCCTGCCCCACCGCACCGTTCGCGAAAATGCAGCTTACGGCCTGAAAGAGCAGGGGTTACCCAAGGCCGAGCGGCTCGAACGCGCCGACCACTGGCTCGACGTCGTCGGCCTGCGCGGCTGGGGCGACCGATATCCGAGCCAGTTGTCGGGCGGCATGCAGCAGCGCGTCGGATTGGCCCGCGCCCTCGCCACCGAGACCCCCATCCTGCTGATGGACGAGGCGTTTTCCGCGCTCGACCCGCTCATCCGGCGGGAGATGCAGGATCAATTGGTCGAACTGCAGTCGGATCTGGGCAAGACCATCGTGTTCATCACCCACGACCTCAACGAGGCGATGTACGTCGGTGACCGCATAGCCGTGATGCGGTCGGGGCGGATCGTGCAGATCGGCACCGCGGAACAAATCCTCACCGATCCCGCGAACGACTATGTCGCCAAGTTCATCTCGGAGGTCGACCGCACCCGCGTACTGACCGCCGGCACGGTGATGGAGCCCGCGGCCGCGGTCGTGCCCATCACCGCTGGCCCCCGTGGAGCGATCAACGAGATGCGGGCGAAGCAGACCTCCGGCGTGCTGGTGACCGAACGTGGTCGCCTCCGCGGGTACGTGACAGACGCAGACGCCGTCGCCGCGGTGAAAGCCGACGTCCCCGACCTCGCCCCGTTGATCCGCACGGAATCGATGGTGCGGGTGTCCGAGTCGACACCGGTCGCCGAACTCTTCGCGCCGTCGGCACAATCCCCGGTGCCGCTCGTCGTCACCGACGACGACGGCCGCCTGCGCGGCGTCGTACCGCGGGTCGGACTACTGGCGGCTCTTGCTCCCCCACCGGACACGACCACGACCGAACCGACCGCTCAGGCGCCCACCCGTGACGCCGACACCCTGCAATCCGACGACGAGCGTGGAGAGGAGAACCCGTGAGTTTCCTCAATCCGCGCATCCACGTCGGCGACTGGGTCGAGAGCGCATTCGATTGGTTGACCCAGCACGCGACCTGGCTGTTCGATGCGATCAAGACCGCGGTCACAGGTCTCTACGACGCATTCGACACCGTGCTGTCCAGCCCGCCCTACTACGTGATGATCATCGTCTTCGCGCTGCTGGCGCTGGTGGCCGCCGGATGGCGTCGAGGGTGGAAGCTCGCCCTGTTCACCGTTGTCGGTTTCTATCTGATCAGGGCATTCGACCAGTGGAACAATTCGATGAGCACGATCTCCCTGGTTCTCGTGGCGGTGATCATCGCGTTGATCATCGCGATACCGATCGGCATTCTCGCCGCGCGCAACCGGGTGGTGTCGGCGATCGTCCGGCCGATCCTCGACCTGATGCAGACTCTGCCCGGGCTGGTGTACCTGGTCCCGGTGATCATCGTGTTCGGCATCGGGCCGACACCCGGCGTCGTGTCCACACTGGTGTTCGCGATCCCGCCGGGAATCCGATTGACGGAGTTGGCTATTCGTCAGGTCGACCCGGAGGTTGTCGAAGCCGGAAAGGCATTCGGGTCGAGCGATGCCCGCATCCTGCGTCAGATCCAGATCCCACTGGCGATGCCGACAATCATGGCCGGCGTCAACCAGGTCATCATGCTGGCGCTGTCGATGGTGGTCATCGCAGGCTTCGCCGGAGCGGGCGGACTCGGCGGCCAGGTGAATCAGGCACTGCAGACACTGAACCTCTCGCTGGGCGCCGAAGCGGGGCTGGCGGTCGTGATCATCGCCGTCTACCTCGACCGCCTCAGCTCGGCAATCGGCAACCGCGGACGTGCGGTCACCTCCTGAAACCCACGAAGTAGTAGTGAAAGTAGGTAGGAAACCATGACGAAGTTGACGAGAAGGCTCGGTGTTCTCGCGGCGGCCGTCGCTGTGGGTGCGGTCGCACTCACCGGGTGCGGCGCCTCGAACTCCAACTCCGACAGCGGCACGGGAGGCACGGCGAGCGCCACCAACGACATCGCCTCGAAGTACGCGAACTGCTCGCTCACTGAGGGCAAAGCGGCCGCAGGCGACCTCGGCGAGGGCAACGACAAGGACGTCACCATCGGCGCCTTCAGCGGCTGGGACGAGTCGACGGCGACTGCGTATCTGATGAAGAACATCCTCGAGAAGAACGGCTACACGGCCAACGTCAAGACGCTGGATGCAGCAGCCGGATTCACTGCGGCGTCGAAGGGCGACGTGGACGTTCTGACAGACGTGTGGCTGCCGTCGACGCACAAGACATACATCAACCGGTACGGAGACCAGCTCACCGCACTCGGATGTTGGTACGACAACGCGAAATTGACCATCGCGGTCAATGATTCGTCGCCCGCGAAGTCGATCGGCGATCTGAAGACGATGGCTGACCAGTACAACAACACGCTCGTCGGAATCGAACCCGGCGCGGGCGAGACCGCGATCGTCAAGGACAAGGTGATCCCGGCGTACGGTCTGCAGGGAATGAACTTCACCACCTCCTCGACTGCGGCCATGCTCGCCTCGATCCGCAAGGCCGAGACCGACAACACCAACGTCGCCGTCACGCTGTGGAAGCCGCACTGGGCGTACTCGGCCTTCAAGATCCGTGATCTCGAGGACCCCAAGGGCGCACTCGGCGGCAAGGAAGGCCTGTGGAACTTCGCGACGAAGGGCTTCGACGAGAAGTCGCCCAAGGCTGCTCAATTGTTCAAGAACCTGGTCCTCCCCGATGCCGACCTGTCGGAGCTGGAGAACCTGATGACGCAGAAGTACCAGGGCAACAACCCCGACGGCGCAGTCAGCGAGTGGCTCACCAGCCATCCGGAGTTCGCGAATCAGATCGTCGCGGGACAGCTCAAGTAGTCACGACCTGAACTGCACGCACGAGAAAGCGGGCGCCCCCACGACTGTATGGGGGCGCCCGCTTCGTTCACTCGTCTGGGTGTCAGCCGCGGGCGGCAGCGACAATCGTCGCGACAGCGTTGTCGACCGGCACCTCCGCGCTGTCGCCGGTAAAGCGGTCACGGACTTCGACAACACCGTTGGCGTAGCCGCGACCGACCACCACCACGATCGGCATGCCGAGCAGTTCTGCGTCCTTGAACTTCACACCCGGCGACGACTTGCGGTCGTCGAGCAGTACGTCGAGCCCCTCGGCGTCGAGTTCCTCCGCCAGCGACGTCGCCCCGCCGATCGCCGCCTCGTCCTTGTTGGCGATCACCAGATGCACGTCGTAGGGGGCGACCTCGGCGGGCCAGCGCAGTCCCTTGTCGTCGTGATGTTGCTCGGCGATCACCGCGACCAACCGTGAGACGCCGACGCCGTAGGAGCCCATGGTGAGTCGGACGGGCTTTCCGCTCTCGCCGAGCACGTCCACCTCGAAGGCGTTGGTGTACTTCTGGCCCAGTTGGAAGATGTGCCCGATCTCAATGCCCTTGGCGGCCACCAGCGGCCCCTTGCCGTCCGGCGAGAGGTCGCCGTCGAGGATCTCGGCTGCCTCTATCGTCCCGTCCGGCGTGAAATCACGACCTGCCACGAGGCCGACGACGTGCCGGTTGGGCTCGTCGGCGCCGGTGATCCACGCGGTACCGTCAACGATCCGCGGATCGACGACATACCGAACACCGTTCTCGGCCAGTGCCTTCGGACCGATGTATCCCTTCACGAGGAAGGGGTTGGCTGCGAAGTCGGCCTCGGTGAGCAACTCCACCTCTGCCGGTTCGAGCGATGCCTCGAGCCGTTTGACGTCGACCTCGCGGTTGCCCGGCACGCCGATGCCCAACAGTTCCCAGTCCCCGCCGGGTTCGCGCACCTTGACCATCACGTTCTTGAGTGTGTCCGCGGCGTCGTAGGTACCGTCGAGCGTGTCGTTGGCCCACTCCACGAGCGTCTCGATCGTCGTGGTGTCGGGCGTCTCGTGGACCTGCGCGGGAGCGAGTCCGTCGAACGGGATCGCTTCGGGTGCAGGCGTGACAACCGCTTCGACGTTCGCGGCATACCCCGACTCCAGGCACCGGACGAATGTGTCCTCGCCGACCTCGCTTTCGGCGAGGAACTCTTCCGACGCACTTCCGCCCATCGCACCCGAGGACGCCGCGACGATCACATACCTGACCGCCAGCCGCGCGAAGATGCGCTGGTAGGCGTCGCGGTGGGCGATGTAGGAGGCTTTGAGCCCGTCGTCGTCCAGGTCGAACGAGTAGGAGTCCTTCATGACGAACTCACGGCCTCGGAGAATGCCTGCGCGTGGCCGCTCCTCGTCGCGGTATTTCGTCTGGATCTGGTAGAGGATGACCGGCAGATCCTTGTACGACGAGTACTCGCTCTTGACCAGTTGCGCGAAGATCTCCTCGTGCGTCGGGCCGAGCAACATGTCGGTGCCCTTGCGGTCCTTGACCCGGAAGAGATTGTCGCCGTACTCGGTCCAGCGCGCCGTCGTCTCATACGGCTCACGCGGCAGCAGTGCCGGCAGCAGGATCTCTTGCGCGCCGATGGAGTTCATCTCCTCGCGCACTACGTTCTCGACCGCCTTGAGCACCCGCAACCCGAGCGGAAGCCAGCTGTACACACCCGGCGCGACACGCCGTACGTATCCAGCGCGGACCAAGAGCTTGTGGCTGGGAACCTCGGCGTCTGCCGGGTCATCGCGCAGCGTACGCAGGAACAGCGTCGACATCCGTGTGATCACGGTCGATCAGTCTAGTCGGCCGCCGCAACGCGCTTGTCGGTCACGTCCGCACCGCCGATACAGTGTTCGACGTGCTCGTCATACTCCCGCCATCGGAAACCAAATCCGACGGTGGTTCCGGCGCCCCTCTCGACCTCGCCTCCCTCTCGTTCGCCGAACTCACCCCGGTCCGCACGAAGATCGCCGACGCGATCGTCGAGCTCGCGGGTGATCTCGACGCCAGCATGAAAGCGCTCGGCCTCGGCCGAACCCAGCTCGCCGAGGTCGACCGCAACGCCGACCTCTGGCTCTCCCCCACCCGGCCGGCCATCGAGCGCTACACGGGGGTGCTCTACGACGCCCTCGACCACGGCTCGCTTTCGAAGGCGGGCAAAGCGAAGGCCGCGGACAGGCTCGCGATCGGGTCTGCATTGTTCGGCGTCGTTCGCGCCGGTGATCTGATCCCCGCCTACAGGTTGTCCGGCGGTTCCAAACTGCCCGGATTCGGTACGCTCGCCTCGGTCTGGCGCCCCAAATTGACCGCAGCGCTCGATGCCGTCGACGATTTCGTCGTCGACCTCCGTTCCGGGGTGTATCAGCAACTCGGACCGGTCTCCGGGGCGGTGACCGCGACCGTCATGACCGAGGCATCGGACGGCAGCCGAAAAGTGGTGAGCCACTTCAACAAGCACTACAAGGGGCTCATGGCACGCGAGCTGGTCCGCACCAGACGCGCCGTCCGCGACATCAACGCGCTCGCAGCAGTCCTGTCCGACGCCGGCCAGCGCGTCGAGATCCCGAAGCCCGGCGAGATCGTCGTCCTGACCGACTGAGACCACCGGTGACCGCTGCAGTTCCCCCGCATGAACCGCCCGACATCGTCGCGGCATACTCCGACGGCGGTCTCGCCATCCCGGTATGGCGCAACGACCTCGGTGGCATCACCTACCGACTCGGCGACGGACCCACTGCTCGGTATCTGAAGTGGCAGCCCCTCGATCCTGAGGCATCGGTGGACGCCGAGGCCCGCAGACTCGCCTGGGCCGCCCTGTTCGTCCGGTGCCCCGCGGTGCTCGACTCCGGGCATGACGACGACGCCGAATGGCTGTTGACGGCCGCCGCGCCCGGGGTTTCGGCCGTGATCGATCCCTGGTTGCACACACCGGAGGTCACCGTCCCTGCGTTGGGACGAGGTCTTCGACGACTACACGACGCACTGCCCGTCGACTCGTGTCCGTGGACATGGTCGCCCCTCGACCGCGTCGCCGACGCACGAACGCGCGGGACCGACGTCGATGTCACTGCCGCCGACGCCCCGGAGATCGACCATGCGGTCGTCTGTCACGGCGACGCCTGTTCGCCGAATTTCCTGTTGTCCGCACCGGGCGAGGTGACCGCGTACGTCGATCTGGGGAGTCTCGGTGTCGCCGACCGCTGGGCAGACATCGCCGTCGCGGCGATGAGTACGCGGTGGAACTACGGCCCCGGCTGGGAGAAACCGCTCGTCGCTGCATACGGCGTCGACGTCGACCAGGACCGCATGGACTACTACCAGCGGTTGTGGGATGCCACGTGATCGAGGTCAGTCGTGCTGCGTCGTCTGCGCGAGGTCGGGGTCGAGTCCGGCATCGGCGGCTTCCTGCGCCGCCTGGCCCTCGGCGACCTGCTCCGGCGTGAACCGCATGAAGAGCACCACGACCGCCGCGATCACCGCGATGCCTGCGCAGCAGGCAAACGACAAGCCGTAGCCGTTGGCCTGGGCGTCGAGCTGGGCGGCATTCATCGTTTCGACGGGCGCTGTCGTACCACCGAGCGAAAGCGCACGCGAGGTCACCAGGGCGCCGACTGCGACGAGTCCGATCGCTCCACCGAGGTTCTGCGCGACCTGGGCCAGCGCGGTCAGCGGTCCGATCTCGTTGGGTCCGACACCGGCGACAACCGACAGCGTCAATGGGATGACCGCGAACCCGACGCCCACGCCGATCACGACGACAGGAATCGCGATGCTCGGGAAGTAGGCGGGCTGCTTCGTGGCGATCGACGCCGCGTACAGGCATCCGGCCAGGATGATGGCGCCGCCCACCAACACCAGCCACCGCGGTTGGACGTGCAGTGCGAGCTTCGACGCCACCGCCGCCGCGATCCCGAGGCCGAAGGCGAACGGGACCACCGCGAGACCGCTTTGGACAGGGCTGTACTTCAGAATCCCCTGGAGGTACAGCGAGATGAACACGGCCATGCACATCATGATCATGCTGGCGAAGAAGATCGCCACCAGCGCCGCGACGCGACTCGAATTGTCGAAGAGCACGAACGGCAGGATCGGGTTGCTCGCGCGGCGTTCGACGATGATGAACGCGATCAGTGCCAGACCGCCCGCGATGAACGACCCCACGACGATGGGTCGCCCCCAGCCGTCCGGCCCCTCGTTGACGGCGAGGACGAGCAAACTGCATCCGAGTGTCGCCAAGACCGCGCCCGGCACGTCGAGAGACAGGCGAACACCCTGGGATTCGCGTAAGACGAAGAAGGCCCCGGCCGCCACCAGCAGACCGATCGGCACGTTGATCAGGAACACCAGGCGCCACGAGAGCTGGGTGAGTACACCGCCGAGGATCAGACCGGCGACCGAACCGATGCCGGTCATCGCGGCATAGATCGCGAACGCCTGACTGCGTGGCTTGCCGGGCGCGAACGTCGTCGCGACCAGAGCCATGGCGGTGGGGGCGGCGACGGCGGCCGACGCGCCCTGTAGCGCGCGGCCGACGATGAGGCTCGTCTCGTCCCACGCCAGGCCGCACAGCAGCGACGTGACAGTGAAAGCCGCGACTCCGATCACGAACATGCGCTTGCGCCCGAAGGTGTCGCCGAGGCGGCCTCCGAGCAGCATCAGCCCACCGAACGCGAGAACATAGCTGCTGATGATCCAGTTGGCGCCGGATTCGGACAGGTGTAGCGAATCGCGGATCTTCGGCAGCGCAAGGGCGGCGACGGTGCCGTCGAGCACCATCAGCAGTTGCATTCCGGACAGGACGAGGATCGCCAGACCGAACACGGGTCGATACACATCGTTACTCGCGTTCGACGCCCCGGCCGAGAGATCCAGCCGGTGTGCTTGCCCTGGTGTCGACATAGGATTCGACGCTACCGCGCTCCTGCGCGTATGTGCCAATTCCCGTTGGCGGATAGCAGCTGCACGGCGGTCCTACCTCCCCGCCGACCGCGCCCCTTCTGCCGATCGAGGCCCGTCTGCCACGTGAGGCCGACCCAGCTCCCCGAACGCCGCGATCTGCTCCGCGTCGGTGAAGCCTGCGACTTCTCCGATCACGACGATCGCCGGTGGCCGCAACCCCTCGCGGTCGGCGGTCTCTCCCGCGTGCGCCAGGTCGGTGCGGATCAGCCGTTGCGTGGGTAGCGAGCCGTTCTCGATCATCGCGACGGGCGTGTCGGCGGGCTTCCCGCCCGCGAGCAGGGCGTCGGCGAAGACCGCGACCCGCTCGACGGCCATCATCAGGACCAGGGTTCCGCGCAGCCGAGCCAGGACCGACCAGTCGATGAGCGAATCGGGGTGGTCGGGTCGGACGTGGCCCGAGGCGATGACCACCTCGTGGGTGACCCCACGGTGAGTCACCGGTATGCCTGCCGCGCTGGGCACCGAGATTGGGCTGGTGATTCCGGGCACGACCACGACAGGCACGCCTGCCGCGACACACGCCTGCAGCTCCTCGAAGCCGCGACCATAAACATAGGGGTCGCCGCCCTTGAAACGCACGACGAACTTGCCCTCTCTGGCTCGCGAGACGAGGACGTCGTTGATGGCCTCCTGTTTCATCGCCCTGCCGTACGGCACCTTCGCGGCGTCGATGATCTCGACCTGCGGGCCGAGGGATTCCAGCAGTTCGGGAGGGGCGAGTCTGTCGGCGACCACCACGTCGGCCGCCATGAGGAGTTTCAGACCACGCACGGTGATGAGGTCAGGATCACCGGGTCCGCCACCGACCAGGGCGACCCCTGGGGGATGAGGGGCGTCGTCGACGTCGAGCGACCCATCGGCCAGGGCACGAGAGATGGCGGCCCGCACCGCGGCTGATTGGCGGTGGTCGCCGTGTGCCAGCACACCGAACTGGACGTCGCGATGGCGACCGGAGGCCGGCGTGACAGCGCTACCCCACCTGGCCTCGTCGGCGCGCACACAGAACGTGTGACGACGCTCGGCCTCCGCGACGACGGCGGCGTTCACCTCGGGATCGTCGGTGCACGCCATGGCATACCAGGCCCCGTCGAGATCGCCGTCGACATAGGCTCGCTTGTGCACGACGATCCCGGGAAAGGACTCGACGGCAGGGGTCGGATCGAGGGCCACCACCTCGACCCGCGCACCGGCGGCCACGAGATTCGGGAGCCGACGCTGCGCCACCGACCCGCCGCCGACAAGGACGACCTTTCGGCCGTGTAGGTCGAGTCCGGCCAGATAGTGCCCGTGCGTGGACGTGTCGTCGTTCGGCATGCGTTCAACATTATCGGCGGCCGGCCACCCCTCGCGCGCCCAACCGGCGGTAGGGCTACAGGGGCAGCTCACCGGTCCGTCGGACATACGACCAGACGTCGGCGGCAGGCACCCCGAGCCGATGCGCGGCAGACTGCAACAACGCACCGAGGAGCATCGACGAGCAGTACTCACCGACAGCGGAATCGCTTGCGTGAGTGCGAATTTCGTTCCACCGTGTGGGGTTGTGCAGCGCGGCGGCCTCGGCCATCGCGATCGCATCGTCGAACCCGGCCGGGACCTCACGATCGTCGTGGACCGCGGACTCGCACGAACCACAGCAACCGTCACATCCGGGTCCGCCGTCGTCCGCCGGCGAGATCGCCAACGCGAGCCTGCTGTCCATCACGGTCATGCCCCTGCCCTCGCCCTCTTGGCCTCTCGCTCGAGAGCACGTTCACGAGCGCGTTCGAATTTCTCGACCTTGACGTTCATCTCCTCGAGATAGGCCGCGAGCTTCTCGCGATACATCTCACCGAGCGGCCCGAAGTCGTCGCGCTCGAAGATCCGCCACTTGCGCAGCACCGGCATCACGACCTCCGAAAGATGCTGGGGCAGATCGTAGATGCCGCCCTTCGCGATCAGGACGGCGTTGCGACGGAAGTTGGGCATTGTTGCGCCGGGCATCTGGAAGTTCGACACGATGCTGTAGATCGCGCACATGGCCTGATCGGGCACCAGGTCGAGCGCTCCGGCGACGATGTTGCGGTAGAAGAGCATGTGCAGGTTCTCGTCCGCGGCGACACGCTGCAGCATACGGTCGGCGATCGGATCGCCGCACGCCTTGCCGGTGTTGCGGTGGCTGACGCGCGTCGCGAGTTCTTGGAAGCTGACGTAGCTGACCGCGAACAGCATGTCGAAGCTGTGGTCACGCTGGCCGTCGTCTTCGGGTAGCGGGTTGAACCCCGATGTCATGTGCGCCATCCGGGTCTCTTCGAGTTCCACCGGATCGACCCCGCGGGTGACGACGAGATAGTCGCGCATCACCGTCGAGTGCCGCATCTCCTCTGCGGTCCATCGGCCCACCCAGAATCCCCAGGCGTCGTCGAGTGAGAAGTTCTCGGCGATGACCCGGTGATACGACGGAAGGTTGTCCTCGGTGAGCAGATTGGTGATCATCGCAGCCTTCGCCACATCGGAGAGCTGTGACTGCTCGGGATCCCAGTCGATACCGCCGAGGGCGGCGAAGTTGCGTCCCTCGTCCCACGGGACGTAATCGTGTGGATGCCAGTCCTTGGTCATCTTCATGTGCCGCTCGACCTCGGTCTCGCACACGGGAAGCAGCTCCCGCAGCAAATCCGAACCGGTCATCCCGGTGTCGTTCACTCCTGGCCCGATGAGGGTTGTCACTGTCTCTCCTCGATCTCGTCGTCGACGCTGCGCGCCGCTCTGCGCGTGCCGGAGGTGCTCGGCCACCGACCGAACAAGCGGCTCCGGCAGATACTCACTGTTGCTCGCCGTACCCTGACCCGGCGTGAGCCCAAAGTCCCGACTGGGTGGGGACCGACGTCGCGTACTCGCACGCGACCTGCGGTAATTTCGACGTATGCACTCCGAAGGTCAACCGTCATCAGATGCTGCCGCGCATACCTCCCCCGCGTCGGATGCGTCGACGGTGCGCGTCTATCTGGTCGACGATCACGAGCTCGTGCGTCGAGGTCTTCGTGACCTGCTCAGCACCGCAGACGACATCGAGGTCGTGGGTGAAGCCGCATCGGTCGGCGAAGGCCGCGTGGGCATTCTCGCCGCCAAGCCCGACGTCGCCGTTCTCGACGTCCGACTCCCCGACGGCAACGGTGTCGAACTCTGCCGGGATGTGCGCGCCGCCGAGCCCGAGGTCCGCTGCCTCATGCTCACGAGCTACGCCGACGACGACGCATTGCTCGCCGCGGTACTCGCGGGCGCATCCGGTTTCGTGCTCAAGCAGATCCTCGGGCACAACCTGATCGCCGCGGTGCGCACCGTCGGACGGGGCGGCTCGCTTCTCGACGACCGCTCGACGGCCGCACTGCTGGCCAAACTGCGCGACGGAAAGAACAAGCCGTCCGACCCGCTCGCCGAACTCACCAATCAGGAGCGCGAGGTCTTCAACCTGATCGGCGAGGGACTGACGAACCGACAGATCGCACAGCGAATGTTCCTGGCGGAGAAGACGATCAAGAATTACGTCTCGCGCATCCTGGCGAAGCTCGACATGCAGCGGCGTACCCAGGTTGCCGTGATGGCCACGAAGATCCGCGACGGTAAGGCCTGAGCGCTGCAGACCCGGCTACGCAAGCGGCACCGACCAGGTGAGTGTCGTCCCCGACGGCCGGCCCGCCGCCACACGCGGGTTGGTGACGACGGTGAACGTCCCATCGCATTCCTCGGCGCGCCTCGTCAGGTTCTCCAGTCCGCGGTAGGTCACGTCCGTGCCGATCCCCACACCGTCGTCGGTGATCTCCACCGACAGCACGTCGTCGGCGCTGACCGACACCGATATGTGTTCGGCGTGGGCGTGCCGCAACGCATTCGACAGCCCTTCGCGCATCACCGCATCGATGTGCGGACCGAGCGCGTCGGGTACGACGGTGTCCACCGGGCCACTGAACTGCACGCTCGGCGCAATCGGGGCATGGACCGACAGCTCCGACACGATGTCGAGAATACGTCGACGCAACGTCGCGGAGTCGTGGTGGCCGGGCACCGTCTGTAGGTCGAAGATCGAGGTGCGGATCTGCGCGATCGTGCGGTCGAGGTCGGTCATCACCTGTTCGAGTCGCTCGGCGCGTGCGGTGTCGTCGACGCGGGCCGCACCACCGCCCGCCGCGAGCATCGTCTGAATCGACATCCCGATCGCGAACAGTCGCTGGATCACGTGGTCGTGCAGGTCGCGGGCGATTCGATGTCGGTCCGACAGCACCTCGAGGTCGCGCGCCACCTGTTGTTGCTCCGCGTAGACCATGGCCAGCGAGGCCACCTCGGCGACACCGGCGAGACCCGACGCCTCCTCGGACTTCCACAGCGGTCGGTCGGGCTGCGTGATCACGATCCAGCCGAACGCGCCCGAGGCGCGTTGCAATGGCTGAACCGTCGCCCAGCGAGCACCTCGCCGGGCCAGGGAGTCAGAGATCTCGGCAATCGGCACGACCGACATCTCCGATCCCTCCGGCGCCGAGAAGTCGGCCGGATCGATGTCGAACGCCGCGCCGGTGTGCCCGCTGAGCACGACCTCGTCACCGCCGCCTGCCGTCTCCCCCGCGGAGCCGACGTCGCCCACTGAACCGACGTTGCTCACTGAACCGATGTCGCTCGCCGCGGACACGATGAAGACGTCCGTCGCGCCCACCAGTTCCGCGACGTCGGTGCACATGCGAGACAGCGTGTCCTCGAGGGCGATTCCCGACAGCGGCTCCGACCCTCGGCGGACGAGTACCTGCATCCACCGCTGCCTCGTGCGTGACGTCTCGAACAACTGGGCATTGTCGACGGCGATTCCCGCGGCCACCGCCAGGACGGCGATCAGCGCTTCGTCGAGGGGGGTGAACTCGTCCGCGGAGCGCTTCTCGGTGAGGTAGATGCGACCGAAGTTGGAACCGCGAATGATGATCGGTGCGCCGAGAAATGTGGTCATCGGCGGATGATTCGGTGGGAAGCCCACCGAGGCAGGATGTTTCGCGAGATCGGGGATCCGCAGGATGTGTGGATCGTTGATCAACACCCCCAACACTCCCTTACCGACCGGCAGCGAGCCCATCGCCGACCTCTCGGCGGGAGTGATCCCGGTGTACACGAACTCCGACAATCCGCCGTCGGGACCGCGAACACCCAGCGCGCCGTAGCGTGCGTCGACCACGCCGACCGCGACCTCCACGATGCGTTGCAGCGCCTCGTCGAGGTCGAGTCCCTGGCCGACGACGAGCACGGCCTCGAGCAGATCGCGCAGAATCGCCGGATCGTCGACACCGTGCTCGCGCAGGATGTCGAGCACCCGGGCGATCGAACTCTCCGACATCACGACTCCTTCCGTTCGCAGGCCCGCACGAATCTGGCGATGGCCGCCGGGACCGCCGCGGGATGGACGTGCAGATACGACGCGTGCACGTTGGTCGCGGCGATGCCGTCGGTGCGTGGCACACCGTGATGGTCACGCCAGGCCCACGCGGGCGTGGCCGTGGCGAGTTCGACGACGCTGCGGTGGAATTCGTGTCCGGTCACCCGTTCCCCCGCGCGATAGAGCACCGAATCCGACACCGCGACCGCGTCCCGGTAGCCGAGCGTGAGCGAGGGACCGAACCGGCCGACGGCGTCGATCACACCGGCCATCGGGCGCTGATCGAGCTCTCTCGTCAGGTACAGCAACCCGGCGCATTCGCCATGCACGGGACCGCCGCCCCGGTGCAGCGTCGCAATGTCCTCGCGCAGTTCATGATTCGCCGCAAGCCGGTCCGCGTGCTCCTCGGGGAAGCCGCCCCCGACGACGAGTCCGGCGCTGCGGTCGGGTAGGCGGTCGACCAGTGGGTCGAACTCGACCACCTGTGCACCCGCAGCGCGCAGCAGCTCGGTGTGCTCGGCATAGCCGAAGGTGAACGCCGCGCCCGCGGCGAGCGCCACGACAGGACGCGTCGTCGCGGCATGCTCACCGACGTCATCGATGGCGTCGGCCGCTGACCACGGAGCCGATGTCACTCGGCCGCCCGATCGGGCGACCTCGACGATCGCCTCCAGATCCAGGGCGGAGCCGACCATCTCGGACATGGCGGCGACGGCGTCGACTGCTTCTGTCGACCTCTCCGCCGCCGGGATCAGGCCGAGGTGGCGCGAGGGTACACTCAGCCGATTGTCTCGGCGCAGCACGCCGAGCACCCGCATCCCGACGCGGGCGCACGCCTGTCGCAGTACCGATTCGTGCCGCGGCGATCCCACGCGGTTGAGGATGACTCCCGCGATCCGGATGGACGGCTCGTATCCGACGAAGCCGTGGAGCAGCGCGGCGAGCGATTGACTGTGGCCCGCGGCATCGACGACGAGCACCACCGGAGCGTCGAGGAGCGTCGCGACGTGCGCAGTCGATCCCATCCCGACCGGGTCGGCGTCAGCGACGTCGTCGGCGGTGATTCTGCCGTCGAACAGCCCCATGACACCCTCGACCACCGCGATGTCGGCGTCGGCACAGCCCGCGGCGAACAGCGGACCGATGAGTTCTGCTCCCACGAGATTGGGGTCGAGGTTGCGGCCGACACGTCCGGCAGCAACCGCGTGATACCCGGGATCGATGTAGTCGGGCCCGACCTTGAACGGCGCCACCCGCCGCCCGGCCCGACGCAGTGCGCCGATGAGTCCGGTGCTCACGGTGGTCTTGCCGCTCCCCGACGACGGAGCGGCGATCACGACCGTCGGCGTGGTGCTCACGCGGTGATCCTCGCGGACGTCACCACTCGATTCCCTTCTGGCCTTTGCGTCCGGCGTCCATGGGATGAGCGACTTTGTGCATGTCCGTCACGAGATCTGCTGCGTCGACGAGGGCGGTCGGAGCCCGACGCCCGGTGATCACCACGTGTTGACGGCCCGGTCTGTCGACGAGTGTGCGCACGACCTCGTCGGTGTCGACCCACCCCCAATCGAGCGGGTAGGTGAATTCGTCGAGCACATAGAAGTCGTGTTGCGCGTCGGAGAGTCGTCGCGCGATCTCGGCCCACCCGGCACGGGCGGCAGCAGCGTGGTCGGCGTCTGCATCGGCGTTCGCACGCAGCCAGGACCAGCCCTGTCCCATCTTGTGCCATTCGACGGGTGCACCGACACCTGTCGTCTCGTGTAGGTCGCCCAGCGCCGTCAATGCCGACTCCTCACCGACGCGCCACTTGGCACTCTTGACGAACTGGAACACCGCGACACTCAAGCCCGCATTCCATGCCCGCATGGCCATACCGAAAGCCGCAGTCGACTTCCCCTTGCCGTCACCGGTGTGCACAGCGAGCACCGGCAGATTCCGACGCTGCCGGGTGGTCAGTCCGTCGTCGGGAACCGTCTGCGGAACACCCTGTGGCACAGTGACTCTCCTCGTCGTCGTGGATCAAGCGGCCGGGGCACGCGGTGGACGGCGATCGCGTTCCGATGTCGACAGCGCCGACGCGGACAGCTCGTCCATCCGCAGCGTCTGCGCGCCCAAACGCATCGCGAGGTCTGCGGCGAGCCCGAGGCGAATCCTCCCCTGCTCGCAGTCGACGACGACACTGTCGATGCCGTGGCGGCGGATACGGTCGGCTGCGGCCGCTGCGCGGGACGAGGCGTCGGTTCCAGACGTGGCACGTCCGTCGGTCAAGACCACCATCAGCGCTCGTCGCCGCGGCTCGGCCCGGCCGGCCCGCTCGATGACGTGCTGCGCCTCGATCAGCCCCTCCGCCAGAGGAGTTCGGCCACCGGTCCGGACGTCGGCGAGACGGCGCACCGCGATGTCGACCGACTTCGTCGGCGGCACGGCGAGTTCGGCACGTGAACCTCGTGCGATGACCACTGCGACCCGGTCACGTCTGGTGTAGGAGTCACGCAACAGGTCGACGCAGATCCTGGTGACGGCCGTCAGCCGCTTGCGTGCCGTCATCGAACCACTGAGGTCGACGACGAAGACGACCAGGTTGCCTTCCTGGCCGATCCGTTGCGCCCCACGCAGATCGGACGGTGACACCACGAGCCGACGTGTCCCCGCGGTGCACGCGTCCACCGAACGGCCCGCCGCTCGAAGCACGGTCCCGAAGAGATGGACCGCACCACCTGAAGTGAAGTCGGTGTCGGCCACGGTGTGTCCGCGACGGCTGCGTGCACGCGACCTCTTACCCGGATCGCCATCTCCGATGCCGTCTGCGCGTAGTCGCCGCACACGGGTACCGCTTGCGGTTGCGGTGGTACCGAACATCGGGCCGCCGGGCGCCTGATTCGTCTGCGACTCCTCGGTCCCGGAATCCTGCGGTCCTGAATCCTGCTGTCCGGGATCGTGCTGTCCGGAATCCTGGTGCTGACCCGCGTCGTCGGGTGGGTCGATCGACTCCTCGTGCTGGTCCGGCGTCGACCCACCGCCGGGGCCGTCCGGGTCGTGATCGGGTTCTTCTGGGGGCCCGGCAGCCTCGTCTCCAGCGGAGAGGGCGTCGTCGAGTTGCTGCTCGTCGAGGCCAGACTCGTCAAACGGATCACGCCTACGCCGGTGCGGGAGTGCGAGTTCCACACCGACCCGCACGTCGTCCTCGGTGACCGACGTCGCGCCGCGCAAAGCTGCATGCGCGGCAGCAGTGCGGGCGACCACGATGTCGCCACGCAGTCCGTCGACGTCGAGGTGGGCACAGATGCCCGCGATGCGTCGCAACTCCCTGTCACTGATCTCGACGCGATCGATCAGGTCTCGTGCGGTGGCGATCCGTTCGGAGAGGCTCTTCTCGTCGTCGGCGTATCTTCCGACGAAATCCTGCGGGTCGGCATCGAAATCCATTCGGCGGCGGACGACCTCGACGCGTTCGTCGACATCCCGGGCGGCGGTGACGTCGACGGCGAGTCCGAATCGGTCGAGCAACTGCGGACGGAGTTCTCCCTCTTCGGGATTCATCGTGCCGACGAGGACGAAGTCGGCGTTCTGGGTGTGCGAGACACCGTCTCGTTCGATCGTCACGCGACCGCTGGCGGCGGCGTCGAGTAGGACGTCGACGAGATGATCGGCGAGCAAGTTGACCTCGTCGATGTAGAGCACACCGCCGTCCGCCCTTGCCAGAAGCCCCGGCGTGAACACCGCTTGGCCGTCACGCAGCACCGCGGTCAGATCCAACGAGCCGACCACTCGATCCTCGGTGGCTCCGATCGGGAGCTCGACAACCCTCCCCCGCCGCGTCGAGGCATCGGCGACAGCCTCCGACATGCCCCAGTGATCGTCGTGCTCCGCGAGGAGCGGGCCGAGCCCGCGGACGATCGTCGACTTCGCGGTGCCCTTCTCGCCGCGGATGAGCACGCCGCCGATCCCGGGAGCCACGGCGCACAGCATCAACGCCAGCTTCAATCGGTCCTGACCGACGACGGCACTGAACGGGTAACGCACCGGCGTCTCGGCAGGCACCGCGGTGGCGGAGTGCCGGCCGCTCATGCGGATACGTTTCTGGCAGGCCGCAGCATCGAGACGTGCGGAATGCCGTCCTCGAGGTATTCCTCGCTGTCGACGACGAACCCGAACTTGGCATACATGTCGATCAGATAGCTCTGCGCCTCGATGCGGCATGCGCCGTCACCGACCTGGGCGAGTGCCATCTCGATCAGTCGAGCGGTCAAACCCTCGCCGCGGCGCGGACGCGCGGTGCACACACGGCCGATCCGGTATGTCTCGCCGTCGCCGGGAGCGTCAGAATCCTCCATCAGTCGCAGCGTCGCGACCACACGCCCCTCGTCGTCGGACACCCAGAGCTGACGGGTCGAGGGCTCGAGATCCCGACCGTCGAGTTCCGGATACGGACACGACTGTTCGACGACGAACACATCCACACGCAATCGCAGGATGTTGTACAACGTCTCGACATCGAGATCAGCTGTGAAACTGCGGTGGAGCTGCCCAGTTGTCATGGTGTCGTGACTATCACACCGACAGCGCGCACGTCACAACTCAACCGGCGGGGGCGGGCTCGACGTCGGCGTCCGTCGCGCGCACCACGGTGTCGCGGCGCAGCTCGAGGCTGCTGCTCGTCCAATCCCAGACCTGGTGGAACAGGTCGGCGTTGTCGGAGAGTTTCTTGCCGAACGACGGAATCATCTCGGTCAGCTTCGGGGTCCAGCGGGTGAACTCGGTCGGGAAGCACTGTTCGAGCACCGACAGCATCGCCGGAACGGCGGTCGACGCACCGGGAGATGCACCGAGCAGGCCTGCGATGGTGCCGTCACCGGCAGCGACCACGGCGGTACCGAATTCGAGCTTTCCGCCCATGCCTTCGGCGTTCTTCCGGATGACCTGCACACGCTGGCCCGCGGTGATCATCTCCCAGTCGTCGCCGATCGCGCGTGGGACGAACTCGCGCAGCGTGTCGACACGGTCCGCGGGACTGGCGGCGAGCTCGCTGATCAGGTACTTGAGCAGACCGAACTCCTGTGGAGCGATGGACATCATCGGCAGCAGGTTGCCCGGCTTGACCGAACTGAGCAGATCGGTCATCTTGCCGCTCTTGAGGAACTTGGGTGACCAGCCGGCGTAGGGACCGAACAGCAGTCCCTGGCGGTGGTTGATGACGCGGGTGTCGAGGTGCGGCACCGACATCGGGGGCGCACCAACCGCGGCCTGGCCGTACACCTTGGCGTGGTGTTCTTCGATGAGTTCGGGATTGGTGCACCGGAAGAACTCACCCGACACGGGGAATCCGCCGAAGCCCTTGGCCTCCTTGATGCCCGACTTCTGCAGAAGGTGCAGCGCGCCGCCGCCCGCTCCGACGAACACGAACTTCGCGTGCACGGTCCACTTCTCGCCCGTGCGGACATTGCGCACCTTGACGATCCAGCTTCCGTCGGACTGCTTGTCAAGGTTGGTCACGGCGTGGCCGAAGTAGATGTCGCCACCCTTGCCGACGAAGTTCAACAGCTTCTGGGTGAGCGAACCGAAGTCCACGTCGGTGCCCTCGGTGAACCAGTTGAGAGCGACGGGGTCGGAGAAGTCCCGACCCGCCGACATCAACGGGAGCCGCGCAGAGAACTCAGCCGGATCGGTGATGTACTCCATGCCCTCGAAGAGGACTTCCTTGGAGAGCGCGTCGTAGCGCTTGCGCAGGTAGTCGACACCCGCGTCGCCGTGGGTGAAGCTGACGTGCGGAATCGGATTGATGAACTCCGAGGGCTGCGAGATGATCCCGTTGTCGACGGAGTACGCCCAGAACTGTCGGGACACCTGGAACTGCTCGTTGATGGCGATCGCCTTGGTGATGTCGACGCCACCGTCGGCAGTCTTCGGCGTGTAGTTGAGCTCACACAACGCGGAGTGGCCGGTACCCGCGTTGTTCCACGGATCACTGCTCTCGCCGGCCGCGGCGTCGAGCCGTTCGAACAGGCTGATCGTCCAGTCCGGCTGTACCTGCCGCAGCAGCGCGCCCAGGGTGGCACTCATGATTCCAGCGCCCACCAGCGCGACGTCCGTCTTGATCACCGATTCAGACACGTCGGACCCCACTTCAGACTTCGGTTCGACAGCACGGCTGTGTGCTGCCCGGACGATCGTCGTCCACTTGGGACCATTGTTCCCCATGCGAGTGACTGGGCCCGAATCGCCTCCACCAAGTGTGGGCCGGATGACACTTGCGTACTCGTGCCGTGTGCACCTTTACAGTGGGAATCGTGACTGTGTCCCCCGCGTCGAAGTCCCCCGCGTCGAACACCTCGACGCCCCCGGCAGAGACGTCCCCGACGACCAGCAACACGGCGAGAACACCGTCTGACGGAACGGCCTTCGACTCGGGGTGGCAGCCCGACCGACTGCTCGATCGATACGAGGTACGGACGTTCGACCTCGGTCGTGACCCGGACGGCGAGGACCCCATCACCGCGACCCTGATACGCAAACCGACCACGTCGGCGCATGCGAGCAAGGGTGCTGTGCTCTATGTCCACGGCTTCACCGACTACTTCTTCCACGAACCGCTCGCCGACCACTTCCACGAGCGTGGGTATGCCTTCTACGCGCTGGACCTGCGCAAGTGTGGCCGTTCACTTCTCGCCCAGCACACGCCCCATTTCGCGCGCGACCTCGCGGTCTACGACCTCGAACTCGGACTCGCCCTCGACGCGATCGCCGATGACTTCTCCGTCGACACTCCGGTACTCGTCGCGGCGCATTCGACGGGTGGCCTGATCACCCCGCTGTGGCTCGACCGCCTCCGCGCCGCGTCGCCCGAGCGCCATGCCCGCGTCTCCGGACTCCTGCTCAACAGCCCGTGGCTCGACCTGCAGGGCGAGCCGGTGCTGCGCAGCTATCCGGTGACCATGTTCATCAAAGGCGTTGCCGCCGTGCGGCCATTCGAGAAGCTGTCGCGCGAACTGTCCGGGGCATACGGCGAGAGCCTCCACGTCGACTCGCACGGAGAGTGGTCCTACGACCTGACGATGAAGCCGCTGGGCGGATTCCCGGTCACCTTCGGCTTCCTCAACGCTGTTCGCTCGGGCCAGCGGCATCTCCACCACGGCATCGATGTCGGTGTCCCGACACTCGTACTGCGCTCGGACAAGACGAAATTCGCCAAGAACTACTCCTCCGCCGTCGACGTCGCGGATGCCGTACTCGACGTCTCACAGATCGCACGGTGGAGTGGCTCACTCGGAGGGCATGTGACGGTCGCCCCCATCACCGGTGCCCGCCACGACGTGTTCCTGTCCGTGGCGTCCGCCCGCGCTCAGGCATACGCGGAGGTCGACCGTTGGCTCGATTCCGTGGTCGAGCCGATCCGACAGGAGCACGCATCATGACCACCCTTCCCGATACGACGCCCCGCACGCAGACGGTCGATCTCGCGATCATCGGGAGCGGTAGCGGTAATTCCATCCCCGACGACCGATTCGACCAGAAGAGCATCGCCATTTTCGAGGAGGGAATCTACGGCGGAACCTGCCTGAACGTCGGTTGCATCCCGACGAAGATGTTCGTGTACCCGGCAGAGGTGGCCGACATCGCCTCCGACGGCGACCGTTTCGGTGTGCACTCGCGCGTGGAGAGCGTCGACTGGCCTGCGATCCGCGACAGGGTATTCGGTCGTATCGATCCGATTTCGACCGGCGGACTGCAGTACCGCGAACTCAAGTGCGAGAACATCACCGTCTACGACTCCCACGTCGAGTTCGACGGACGCGACGACGACGGCAACTACCGACTCGTGACTGCCGATGCGGTGGTGCTCGCCCGTGAGGTGGTGATCGCTGCCGGGTCGCGACCGACGATCCCGGAGGTCATCACCTCCTCCGGGGTGACCTACCACACCAACAACGACGTGATGCGTCTGCCCGACCTGCCACGACGCATGGTCATCCTCGGAAGCGGTTACATCGCAGCCGAATTCGCGCATGTCTTCGGTTCACTCGGCACAGATGTCACGATCCTCGCGCGTGGTCCGATGTTGCTCCGCAAGCTCGACGTCGAGTTGTCGACCCGCTTCACCGACATCGCGGCAGGCAAGTGGGATGTGCGCCTCAACCGTGACCTCGTCGCCGCGGAGGATCGTGCAGGCGGTGGCGTGCGTCTGACGTTGGGAGGTGACGAGGTCGTCGAGGCCGACGTGCTTCTCGTCGCCACGGGCCGCGTCTCCAACGGCGATCGCCTCGGGCTCGCGACGATCGGCCTCGAGTTGACCGACGACGGACGCGTCGAGGTGGATTCACACGGTCGGACCGGTGCGCGCGGGGTGTGGGCGCTTGGCGACGTGAGCTCCCCGTTCCAGCTCAAACACGTGGCCAACCACGAGCAGCGCGTGGTGCAGGTGAATCTCTTGAAGGGTTGGGATGCAACAGATCTCGACTCATTTCAGCACAGCGTGGTGCCGGCGGCGGTCTTCACCCACCCGCAGGTGGCCGCGGTCGGCATGACTGAGTTCGAGGCACGCGATTCGGGCCACAACATCGCCGTCAAGGTGCAGGAGTACGGCGACGTCGCCTACGGCTGGGCGATGGAGGACACGACCAGCGCGTGCAAGGTGATCGCCGATCGTGACACCCGCCAGCTCCTCGGAGTGCACATCATCGGACCGCAGGCACCCACGTTGATCCAGCCCGCGATCCAGGCGATGAGCTTCGGGCTGGGAGTCGAGGAAATGGCGCGCGGGCAGTACTGGATCCACCCGGCGATGCCGGAGGTGCTGGAGAACGCCCTGCTCGGACTGGAGTTCTGACCGTCTAGAACACCGCGGACCGCAGCGAGATCTCGCTGGCCAGCTCCTTGGCGGCCTTCTGCGGAATCCAGTGGTCGACGCCGGGTAGCTCGCAGAATCGGTAGTCGCCGTAGACGTAGCGTCCGCTCCCCTCCGCCTGAGCGCGGCCGAGCGCTGTGTCGCCATCGGACCACACCAGCGTTGTCGGGATCTCCACAGGTGGACACGCCAGTGTCGCCGCGATGTCGCCGGTGAAGTTGGCGCGGTACCAGTTGAGCGCTGCGGTGAGGGCTCCGGGCTCCTTCAGCGGTGCGAGCTCGTCGGCGGTCACGCCTGCGCGAAGTAGCAGCACGCCATTGCGTGCAAGCAGCTTCTCCTCGGCGCCTTCTGCGATGAAGTCCTTGATGTAGGAGGACTTCTCGCGCTGGTCGTCTGTGGTGTCCGCGGATTTGATGGCGTCACGCATCGCCAGCGGATGACCTGTGCTCGCGACGACCAATCCGGTGAAACGGTCGGGATGCTTGCCTGCGAGATGCCAGGCGACGATCCCTCCCCAGTCGTGTCCGACGAGAATCGCGTAGGGCACGTTCATCGCGTCGAGTATGCCGAGGGCATCGTCGACCAGCGCGTCGAGGCGATAGGCCTCGACGTCCGCGGGGCGCGCGGCCGGGCTGTAGCCGCGTTGGTCGACCTGGATCGTGCGCAGACCCGATTCGTGCAGGCGAGCGGCGACGTCGTCGAAGCAGGAGCTGTTCACAGGGAACCCGTGCAACATGAGGACCCACGGTCCGTGGTCGGGGCCGCCGACGCGGACGTCGAAGGTCAGGTCGCCGACAGTGATCTCGCGCCGCTCAGTTTCCACTCCACCAACCCTAGCGGCGTCGCATCGGTCCGACCCCCGGGTTGGCACGTCGGATTTCTCACTGGCCCCCAACCAGGTGGTGGACTATCGCCGGTGGCCGGCGCGACCCGCCGGCGGCGACGATGGCACGAAGAGCGTCCAAGTCGAGATGTGTGCGCACCAGGTCGGCCATGAGATCGAGTTGCCTCTCGCGGATCGCTGCGACGTTCGTGTCGGGTGCGGGTGAGAACGCTTTGCCCGCGACCGCGGAGACGTCGCGAAGATAGGCTCGCCGGAACTCGTCGGAAGCCAACAACCCGTGCCAGTGGGTACCCCGGACGGCATCACGGCACGCGCCCTCCGGTCCGTGCTCGACATCGTCGATCCACGGCTTCTCCGACGAGTCGACGACGCGACCATGATGTATCTCGTAGCCGGTGACCCGGACTCCGTCGACGAAGCCACTTGTGGTGCGTAGCACCTTGTCGGGGTCGAAGCGCACGTCGACGTCGAGGAGGCCGAGTCCGTCGACGGCCGCGTGCCCGGTGCGCCCCGCAGTGGACTCAACCGGGTCGACGATTCGTCGACCGAGCATCTGGAAACCGCCGCAGATCCCGAGGATCGATCCGCCGCGCGACGCCCGTTGAGCCAGCGCGACGTCGAGCCCACGCTCACGCAGCCACGCGAGATCGGAGACGGTCGCACGCGTCCCCGGCACGACGACGAGGTCGGCCGAGCGGATCGACGACGGGTCGGCGACCCAGGTGACGTCGACGCCGGGTTCGCACGCAAGCGCCTCGACGTCGGTGGAATTGGAGATGCGGGGCAGCCGGATCGCGGCGACGGTGAGGCGCTGCGCCCCGTCTGTACTCCGTGTGTCGGGCGGTCCGACCCTGCGTCCCACCGGAGCGGCCAGCGAGTCCTCGGCGTCGATCCAGAGGTCGTCGACGAACGGGAGAACGCCGAGTGTGGGGCGACCGGTCAGCGCGGTGAGCGTGCGTAGTCCTGGGTCGAGGATGGATTGGTCGCCGCGGAACTTGTTGATCACGTAGCCGGCGATCAGCGCCTGGTCGTCGGGATCGAGGATGGCTGTGGTGCCGAACAGGTGCGCGAGCGATCCGCCGCGGTCGATGTCGGTCACCAGCAGAGTGGGTAGCCCGGCAGCTCGCGCCAGGCCCATGTTGGCGATGTCGGAGTCGCGCAGGTTGATCTCCGCGACAGAGCCGGCGCCCTCGCAGATCACGACGTCGAATTCCGCACGCAGGGAAGCAAGTTCATCGGCGACCACATCGCGCAGCTCGGCGCGGCGGGTGAGATAGTCGCGTGCCCCGACATCACCTGCCGGCTTGCCTTGAACCACGACGTGCGAGCGTCGGTCGCTGCCCGGTTTGAGGAGCACCGGATTGAACCGCGTCGACGGCGACAATCCACACGCCGCGGCCTGGAGTGCCTGGGCCCTGCCGATCTCACCGCCGTCGAGAGTGACCACGGAATTGTTCGACATGTTCTGGGCCTTGAACGGTGCGACCCGTACCCCGTCGCGGGCGAGCGCACGGCACAGACCGGCGACGACAAGGCTCTTGCCCGCATCCGAACTCGTGCCGCCCACGAGCAGCGCACCCAGTAACCGCGTCACCGGCACACCCTACCGGGACGGGTCGTCGGCGGGCGCCCCCGAGGGATCACCGTCCGCGAACCGCCGGTGGGCGTCCTCGACGTCGGGCACATGATCCTCGGCCCAGGCGCGGACCGCGGCGAGTGGAGCCAGCAACGAGCGACCTAGATCGGTGAGTTGGTATTCGACGTGCGGCGGCTGACCGCCGAGGTCGAGGCGATCGACGAGGCCGTCGTGCTGCAGAGCGCGCAGCGTCTCGGTGAGCACCTTCGGCGTGATGCCCTCGATGTGCGCCTTGAGCGCACTGAAGCGCATCGATCCGTCGGCGAGGGCGGTGACCACGAAGACCGTCCATCGTGCCCCGATGCGGTGCAGGACGATCCGGCTCGGGCACGAGGCCGCCATCACGTCGTACGCCTTGGACATCGCAACCCCTCTCTCGAGCTCGACCACTCGCCGATCTGCGCTGATCGCCGACGATTTCGTTGAAGATACCGGTATCAAATCCATACCGTGACTGTCGTTCAGCCTACTCAATCCGAAAGGAACGTTGTCATGACTACACACGACGTGAGCACCCCCGCCACGAACATCACACTGGCCGGCACGACCGTCCTCGTCGTCGGCGGCGCAAAGAATCTCGGGTTGGCGATCGCGCAGCGCGCCGACGCGGCGGGCGCATCGGTCGTCATCGCCGCACGCGACATCCGTTCAGCGGAGAAGGCCGCCGCCGCACTTCGCACGGGACGCGCCATCGCCCTCGACATCACCGACGAACAGTCGATCGCGGACGCCGCAGCCGAGCTCGGAGCGGTCGACCACATCGTGAGTACTGCCGCGGCGCACCACAACGTACCGCTGTCCGAACTCGACCACGACGCGACGGCAAAGGCCTTCGACGCCAAGGTGATCGGGCCGATGGTGCTGGCCAAGCACTTCGCCCCACACATGCCCCCGAGCGGATCGATCACCCTGTTCTCGGGTGTCGCCGCATGGAAACCATCGCCGGGGTTCGCTGTCATGGGCGTGACGAACGGCGCAGTCTCCGTTGCGGTCAGTCATCTGGCCAATGAGCTGAAACCCATTCGCGTGAACGCGATCTCGCCCGGCATCATCGACTCGGGAACCTGGGACGAGATGCCCGTTGCCGACCGCGGCGCGTTCTTCGACGGTGTCGCCGAGGGCAATCTCGCCGGTCGCGTCGGAGCCGTCGACGACATCGTCGACGCCGCCGAGTGGCTACTCACCGCGGGCTTCGTGTCCGGTGAGACGATTCACGTCGAGGGCGGCGCCCGCAGCGCGTGATCGACGCCGCACGAGCAGCGGTACGGTCAGTCGGCACCGGCGATGATCGACCGTTGCTTGTTGAACATCGTGGCGAGATTGCGGGTGGCGTCAGAGTCCGGCGTCGATGCGGTCGAGGTACCCGACGAGTCGTATTCCTCGACGAAGACGACCCCGCGCTCGACACCGATCACCATCACGGACTTGAGGGTGAACGTGCTGTACCCGCCGCTGGCCGAGCCCGTCATGGTCAGCGCGTGGTACGACCCGTCGATGCCGGACACCGTGAGCGGTTCGATGTGGATCGGGAAGGCCACGCTCGCACCGGACGTCGTCACCGTTGCCGTGAAGTCTTTGCACGTTGTCATGAGGTGGTCGAGGTTGGACGTCAGGTCGGGGTCGTCCGACTTCTCGACGAGCGCCGAATAGGTGACCGACGTCAGGGAGCTACTGTCGCCGATCGTCTGGATGCGCGCCGCGCCGTCACCGCTGGCGGTACTACCGAAACCGAGCCGTTTGCACTCCGGTTTGTCGACACTGATCGCGTCGTCGGCCTTGTCGGTGTTGGCAGACGAACCACTCGACTCGCTGAATGTGCCGCCGGCAACGGGAAAAGCGGACTGCGGCAGGAGCAACGCGGCAGCGGTGGCGGTGGGCGTCGACCTGCTGCCGTTGCCTCCGAGGGTGAACACCAGAACGACCGCGACGACCAAGACGACGACGATCACCGCAACGATCCCGCCGACGATCCACCAGACCGTGCCAGTGCGCCGCGGAGGCCGACCGCCGGGCGGAAACATGCCGGGCTGCTGGGCATACGGTTGACCGGGATACTGCCCGAAGGGCTGGCCACCCTGACCGCTGTATGACTGGCCGTATTGAGGCGGCTGGCCGTACTGGGGCGGCTGACCGTACTGGGGCTGCTGACCGTACTGGGGCTGCTGGCCGTACTGGGGCTGCTGACCATGCTGAGTCCCAGGGCCGTACTGGGGCTGCTGACCGTAGTTCGGCCCCGGAGCCTGGGGCGGCTGTCCCGAACCGACGGGCCCCCTCCCGCCGAACGGTTCCGGGTTGGGGCCGTATGGCTGACCCACGTCGTGCAACCTCCTCACGCAGCCGCGACTACCAGTGCGGCCACGCACCGGCCTCCACGGAACTCTCTAGTTGTCGGGAATCGTCAGCACTTCGGCGCCGTCGTCGGTGACGACGAGCGTGTGCTCGAACTGAGCGGTCCACTTCTTGTCCGCGGTGACGACCGTCCAACCGTCGTCCCACATCTCCCACGGGAGACCACCGAGGTTGATCATGGGTTCGATCGTGAACACCATGCCGGGTTCGATGACCGTGTCGACGTTGGGCTGGTCGTAATGCAGCACGACGAGTCCGTTGTGGAACGTCTCCCCGATTCCGTGCCCGGTGAAATCACGAACGACGGTGTAGCCGAATCGATTTGCGTACGCCTCGATCACCCGGCCGATGACGTTGAGTTCACGCCCCGGCTTGACCGCCTTGATCGCTCGTTCGGTGGCGATCCTGGTGCGTTCCACCAGGTCTCGCACCTCCTGCGAGACATCGCCCGCCAAGAACGTCGCATTGGTGTCGCCGTGCGCGCCGTCGATGTATGCGGTCACGTCGATGTTCACGATGTCGCCGTCTTCGATGACCGTCGAATCGGGGATGCCGTGACAGATGACCTCGTTGAGCGACGTGCAGCATGACTTGGGAAAGTCTTTGTAGCCCAACGTCGACGGGTAGGCACCGTGATCGATCATGTACTCGTGGGCGATGCGGTCGAGCTCGTCGGTGGTGACCCCGGGGGCCACGGCCCTACCGGCTTCCGCGAGTGCATTGGCGGCTATCTTGGAGGCGACACGCACCTTCTCGATGACCTCGGGAGTCTGGACCCACGGTTCGTGCCCCTCGTTGACGGTCGGCTTCCACGCGTATTCCGGGCGCTCGATCGAGTCGGGCACCTGCCGGATGGGTGTCGGCTTTCCTGGTCGCAGAGCAGTTCGCACGGTCATATCTCCAGACTAGGCTCCGTGATCTCGATCAGTTCGTCGGGCGCCCACGACGGCCACTGCGCCGTGCCCGCGTGGTCGCCGTCGACGAAACGTGCGACGATCCGCGTGACGTCGGGAGCAGAGTTGTCGTACACGGTCGCGTGATCGACCATGCCGATCGCGGCAGACACCAGAGCCCACAGACGCTCATACCTTCCGCGGATCTTCTCCTCCGGTACGAAATGTCCACCTTCGACCACCCGCTCGGCGACACGTGCCACCGAGAGTTCGACCGGCACGAGTACCACGTGGAGGACCACGACGTAGCCCGAGCGTCGCGCGCGGGTTACCAGGTGCAGCTTCGACGGATGCGAGAACACGGTCTCGGCAACAAACGACTCGCCCTGCTCGATCAGCGCTTCGCGGATTGTCGAGGCGATCCGTGCAGCCTCATAGGAGTGCGCCTCGGGACCATCCGGCCAGCGATCGCGGGCTATCACGTCGGCATTGACGAACACGCTGCCCGGCAACAGCGGCGCAAGGCGCTGCTCGACGAACGTCGTCTTACCAGAACCGTTCGGCCCGACGACGAGGTCGAGCCGCTTCACAGAACGATCTGCGTACCGTCAGGGAGATGCTTCACGACACGTCCCTGCTCATCGAGGGCGACCGTCGCGAGACCACGAGCCGCGCGATCGGCGACATGATTGCCGGTGGCGAGCGACTCTTCGAGAGACGCAGCGATCTCCGCGTTGAACACCGCCCCCTCCTCGATCGACAGATCACCGAGCGGGAGCCGTCCGGCGAGCGCGGCCTCGACGCGACGTCGGGCGACCTGCCGCTGGTCGGACACCTCACGACCGACCCGCACCCAGTGCTCGAGTTGCTGGCGCGCAGAGCGCTGTTCGCGTCGACCCTCCGACGCCGCGGCGTCGACGAGCTCCGACGAGAAACGAGTTACCTTGTCGGCGACGTTCGTCATGACTCCTCCTGACCACGAACCTCTGCCCAGTGTAGCAATCTGCTACAGCCAAGGCCGGTCGAGAGCCAGATCCCTTGCTCGTCGTGGTCGGTACGACGACTAAGGTGAGACTAAGCCGACACATTGCAGGTGGCACAGATGGCACGTCGGGGAAAGCGGGAGGTCGCGAGCGATTGAGGTCTTCACGGGTGCTCGCGGTGGTGCTGGGAGCGTTCGTCGCGCTTGCCGCGGGATGTAGCACCGCACCCATCCAACAGCCGACGAGCAGTTCGGTTGCCGCGACCGCACACCTGCGCAACGGGCCTTCGACAGCCACACTTCCCAACTCCGATGTCGTGCCCGTCACCACGACACCTGCCATCACGTTGCCCGCGACGGTCGACTCCGTCGGACACGGCAACGTGACGGTCGCCGATACAAGCCGCATCATCGCGATCGACCGCAACGGAACACTATCCAACACCGTGTTCTCGCTCGGTCTCGGATCGCGCGTGGTCGGCCGCGACACGTCGACGACGTTCCCGTCCGCGTCGAAACTCCCCCTCGTCACGACCAACGGACACACGCTCAGCGCCGAAGCGGTACTGGCACTGAACCCCACCGTGGTGCTCGTCGACGAGGACACGACGCCGCCGGGCGCCGTCGACCAGATCCGCAACTCCGGTATCCCGGTCGTGGCGTTCACCTCGACGAGAACCATCGCCACCACTCCCGCTCTCATCCGCGACGTCGCCGCGGCCCTCGGTGTCCGGCAGGCAGGCGAGCAACTCGTCACACGGACCGAGAACGAGATCGCCGACGCTCGAGCAGCGGTGCCGGACCCGTCGGGCAATCCGCGCATGGCGTTTCTCTACATCCGCGGCCCACGACTGGTGCTCATGTCCGGACCTCAATCGGGAGCCGACGACCTGATCGCGGCGCTCGGTGGCACCGACGCGGGCACGACGTCAGGCCTGAAGCCGGGATTCACCCAGGTCACCACCGAGGCCCTGCTCACCGCGAATCCCGACGTGATCCTCGTGATGACCCAGGGTGCCGAATCGGTCGGTGGGCTCGACGGCGTCCTCGCGCTCCCCGGGGTCTCGCAGACCAGTGCGGGTAAGGCGCGTCGAGTGGTGCAGATGGACGAGACGGAGATGCTCTCCTTCGGGCCGGACACCGGAAAGGTGCTCGGCGCACTCGCCCGGGCCGTCTACGCATGACCCTGCAGAGCTCACCGTCACGATCCCGGCGTCTCGCGACCCGCGGTGGCCGCGTACCCGGCGTCGTCGTGATCGTGGCTCTCGTGGTGTTGACCGTTCTGGTGGTGATCACCTCGGCGGCTGTCGGGCAGGTGAGCGTGTCGCCCGTCGAGGTCCTCGGCAGCCTCGCACACCACCTCCACCTGTCGATCGGACCGCTTCCGGCCGAGATCGGCGAGTACACGCTGTGGAACGTTCGCTTCCCCCGAATCGTGATGGGTCTCATCGTCGGCGCCGCACTCGGAGCGGGCGGGTGCCTCATGCAGGGCGTGCTCGCCAATCCCCTTGCGGAACCGGGCGTGGTCGGTGTGTCCTCCGGCGCCGCTGTCGGCGCAGCGCTGATGATCGTCGTCGGCGGTGTCGGCGTGAACGGATGGGCGCTGGCCGCCGTTGCCTTCGTGTTCGCCCTGGCGACGTCGGCAGCGGTCTATGTCCTCTCGCTCCGCGACGGTTCGTCGTCGCCGATCATGTTGGTGCTGACCGGGATAGCGGTCAACGCCTTCGCGCTCGGCATCATCGCGTATCTCACCTTCATCGCGTCGACGACCGCCCGCGAACAGATCGTGTTCTGGCAACTGGGTTCACTCGAGGGCATCGGCTGGGGGCCGGTGTGGGTGGCTCTCCCGCTGGTCGTGGCCGCCGTCGCGGCGTCGTTCCTGTTGGTGCACAAGCTCGATCTGCTCGCTCTCGGCGAGGTGCAGGCCGCGTCGTTGGGTGTCAACGTGGAAGTGGTGCGTCGCCAGGTCATCGTCCTGGTGGCGATCCTGACCGCGGCCGCCGTCGCGTTCACGGGGATCGTGATGTTCGTCGGACTGATCGTGCCGCACCTCATGCGGCTCATCGTCGGACCCCGACACTCGATCCTGTTGCCGACCAGCGTCATCGGCGGCGCATTGGTGCTCGCGGCCGCCGACCTCGCAGCCCGCACCGTGATGCCTCCGGCGAGCCTGCCGCTCGGCCTGTTCACGTCGATCGTGGGCGGGCCGGTCTTCTTCCTGCTCCTGCGCCGCAGTCGCAACGCGGGGGCCGGGTGGTGACCACGGAAGCAGCGACCACCTCCGGGTTGCTCGGCGAACACATCGACGTCGAACTCGGTGGTCGGCTCGTCGTGCGCGATGTCACTCTCGCGGTTTCGCCGGGTGAACTCGTCGTGCTGGTCGGCCCCAACGGGTGCGGCAAGTCGACGCTCCTGTCGGTCATGGCGGGCCTACGTACCCCGCAGGCGGGCCGGGTGATGGTCGACGGCATCGACATCGCGGGGATGCACGCGCGCGAACTGGCACGGGCACGCTCACTGGTGACCCAGCAGAACCGGCCGGACACACCGTTCACCGTCGCCGAGGTCGTCGAGATGGGGCGGTACCCGTGGC